>CAYUIL010000114.1:0-6981 GCA_964444715.1 uncultured Pirellulales bacterium
CCAATCCCGATATGGTGGGGCACACGGGTATTCTGGAGGCGGCGATTAAAGCGGCTGAGACGGTCGATACCTGCGTCGGCAAAATTTTAGACAAGGTCAAACAGTTGGGCGGTGCGGCGATAGTAACCGCTGACCACGGCAATTTTGAGAAAATGATAGATGGCTCCCCCGACAAGCCGCACACGGCACACACCATCGGCGATGTGCCGTTGATTGTTTTCGACGAGCGCTACAAGGGCAGGATTTTGCGTCCGGGCGGGGTGCTTGCGGACATCGGGCCGACACTACTCGAGATGATGGGACTTGAGAAGCCGGAAGAAATGACCGGGAAGTCGCTTTTAGAAAAATGAAATTAGAAGCACGAAACAATACTTGATAAACGTCGAACATCGAACATTCAATCCGTCTTCGCCACGGCTTCAGCGGACGGGCGTTGAATGTTCAATGTTTGAAGTTAAAAATCTGATTTCGGGACAGAAATTACAGCAGGGATTAGACCAAATGTTAGAGATGCTTGCCTGCATAATGATGATAATTTTTATGGCGTTGGGGGTGTATTTATGGTATCCTAATATTGAAGTTAATGCGCCCATCAATAATATTTCAGAGGTCAATCCCCTTAACTGTTGGCGATTTATACTATGTTGTTTTATATCATCGGCCACCGCATTATTGATAGCATGCTTTATTTTTCCATATACTAATTGGAAAAATAAAATATGGGTAAGTATAGCAACAGGTCTTTTACCTGGATTGCTTATAGGATGGATGTGGCAATGGCTAACCCATAAATCGCTCTCTGATTACTTACGTCGAGTTGTTCTAATTGCAACATTTTTCTCTGCTGCTTTCTTTCTATATTTGCAAGTGGGATATTAAGCGAATTAAAGTGAATAGAGAAACGGGGCAAGTGTTTTTTCATTCGACCTAATGCCTGATGAAAAAAAAGCAAAAACCAACTTGTTTTATTATCGCAGGCCCAAACGGCGCAGGAAAGACCACATTTGCGTTGCGTTATTTGCCGGAAATAGCAGGTTGCCGCAACTTTGTCAATGCCGACCTTATTGCCTATGGTTTTTCACCTTTTGACTCGTTATCGGCTCAATATGAAGCTGGCCGTTTTTTTCTTCGTGAGATATATGCAAATATCGAAAAGCGGGTAGATTTCGCTTTTGAGACGACGTTGGCAGGCCGAAGTCATATTAATCTGATTAAAAAGCTCAGGCAGGACGGCTGGCAGGTTGTCATGTTTTTTCTGTGGATACCTGGCGCAGCTTTTTCAAAAAAGCGAGTTCGCGAGCGAGCGAAACAGGGCGGACACGATATTTCCGATGATACAATTTACCGCCGGTATCCTCGTATAATGCATAATTTAATAAAAATATATATACCTCTTTGCAACAAAACGATCTGCTATGATAATTCCGGACCTAAGCCCGTTTCTGTTTTTGAACAGGTTGGTAAAGACCTGCGCATTTTCAATCAAGAACTATATGAGAGAATTTTGAGGCAATCAGATGAATACAAAACAAATGAGTAAAATGGCAGTAGTTGCCGGCAGATGTCTTACAAAGGCGGTGCAGGAAGAATTAAGACGAAAGGCATTGCTGGGTCAATATGTTATTATAAATCGTAACGGCAAGGCGTGCCGCGTTTTGGCCAGAGACGCGCTAAGGATTGCCAGAGCCAAATAGAAAAAGGTGTCAGGAGCATTTTTTACCCCCAACGTAAAGTTGGGGGCTTACCGGTGGGAGAGAAAATGGGTCGGATAGTCGTCCTTGACCAGAATATGGTAAATATGATAGCCGCCGGCGAGGTAATCGAAAGGCCCGCCAGCGTGGTCAAGGAACTCATCGAAAACAGCATCGACGCCGGCGCAACGAAAATAGCGGTCGCAGTGGAGGATGGCGGCCGAAAACTCATATCCGTGACGGACAACGGCTGCGGTATGGACGCCGAGGATTTATCATCCGCGTTCGAGCCGCATACCACGAGCAAAATCAAGACGTCAGCCGACCTGCGAGCAATATCGACACTGGGTTTCAGGGGCGAGGCATTGGCCAGTGTCGCCTCGGTGGCAATGGTTCGAGCTGTCAGCCGAACCGCAGAGGAGCTTTCCGGCAACTGCATCGAAATCGACTGCGGCAGCAAAGCCGAGGTGATACCCTGCAGCGCCGATGTTGGCACAGCCGTTCAGGTTCGGGACCTTTTTTACAAACTGCCCGCCAGACGTAAATTCCTGAAAAGCGCCAATACCGAAATAACTCATATCATCGAGCAGTTTATCAGAATCGCTTTGGCCAATACCGCTATTGAGCTTGCCCTGACGCATAACGGCAAAGAGCAGTATCGATTAAGCCCGCAACAGGGCATCCACTCAAGGATTGCCGAGTTGTTCTCGCAAGAAGTTGCCGACGAGCTTCTCGAGACCGAAAGCGATGAGAAAGGACTGCATATCCTCGGCCTTCTCGGCAAGCCAACAATTGCCACCACCAGCAGTCGCCTTCAGTACATATTTCTAAACGGAAGATTCATACGAGATAAATTTATCTCGCACGCCGTTAAAGAGGCGTATCGCGGCAGTATTGACCCCAGCAGATTTCCCGCCGCATTTTTGTTTATCCAGATGCCTTATGAGGATTACGATGTCAACGTCCATCCCACCAAGATTGAGGTGCGTTTCTACAACGCGAATCTCGTTCATTCGCAGATACTGGCTTGTATTCGGGAGAAGCTTTTGGGCACCGACCTCGATACCATAGCAAAGCCGCCTCAGCAGCCGATGCCACCTTTGCGCCGAGACAATCGAATTGCTGAGGCGATGGAGGAGTTTTTTAGGAGGCATCGCCCCATCAGCCAGCGACAAATCGACTTTTCCACCGCTGATACTCACCCCGGTCAAACGGCAAGAACCGCCTCTACGCAACCAGCAGTCTTCACAGACAGGAAGTTTATGCAAATTCACGACAGCTTCATCATCGCTGAAAACGACGAGGGCTTTGTGATTATCGACCAGCACGCGCTGCACGAGCGCATTATGTATGAGCAGTTGAAGAGGCGAGTGCAGGACAATAAGCTCGAATCGCAAAAACTTTTGGTGCCGGAAAGTTTTCAACTGACCAAAGTCCAGTTGGATACCGTCGAAAACAACGCCCAACTAATCGAGCAACTGGGAATTGAACTTGTTCCCTTTGGCCCAAAAATCGTGGCGATTCAGGCATTCCCCGTTTTGCTGGCGAAAGCGGAGCCGGCCGATTTTATCCGTGACCTGGTGGATTTACTCGCCGACAAAGGGGCGACGCTCGACGGGGACAGTTTGCTCGATGAGGTTCTGCATATGGCTGCGTGCAAGGCGGCAATCAAGGCGGGGCATAAACTTACCGACGGCGAGATAGAACAACTGCTTGCCGACAAAGAGACGGTTGAGCATTCGAGCCATTGTCCCCACGGCAGACCCGCCGCGATTAAATTTACAATAAACGATTTGGAGAAGCAGTTCAAGCGGACCTGAAATGAAAAAACCATTAGCAATTCTGGTCGCCGTTTTTGCCTTCGTTTTGGTGATTGTCTTTGTTATTCGACAGGCCGACCATAAGCCGGCCAAAACCACTAACCGGGCAAATCCGCCTCAAAGGATTGTATCGCTTTCGCCCAATCTGACGGAGATTGTCTTTGCTCTTGGGTTGGGCGATAAAGTGGTTGGCGTTTCGAATAACTGCGACTGGCCAGCCAAGGCGAAACAGAAGCCGAAGGTGGGGTCATTCTGGCAGCCGAACACGGAAGCGATTATTGCTGTCAAGCCCGACCTGGTCGTATGTGAGACCTTTGCCCAGCAAAAAGAGGTGGCGGAAACCCTCAAAAGAGCGGGAATAAATGTTCTCTCGCTGCGTGTCGAATCAATCGAGGAGCTTTTCACCGCTGTTGCGAAAATCGGCCAAGCCGCCGGCTGTCCTGAAAAGGGCGAACAACTTGTCACGGACGTAAAAAAACAAATCAACCAAATCCGGTCAAAGTCATCTTCAGCCGGGAAGGTCAAAGTCCTCTGGGTTATGCAGACAGAGCCGGTGCGAGTGGCGGGGGTAAACACGTTCATAAATGAGATTATTGAATTGGCAGGCGGCCAGAACGCAATAGGACCGACAATCGACCAGTATCCGTCTGTCGGAACTGAAGCAATCCTGGGCTGCGGCGCAGAGGTTATAATACAGTCGGCGATGGGAACAGATACAATCGCAAGGCAACAAAAAGCGGCCGAGGAATTCTGGAGCAGGTTTGCGAATCTGCCCGCTGTGAAGGATAAAAGAATTTACGTTATCGACCCTGACACGGTGTTGCGATTAGGGCCTCGCCTGTCGGAGGGGGCAAAGGCAGTCGCAAAGTATCTGCACCCGGAATTATTTGCTCAGCCGCAAGAGACAAAACAGACAAATGAATGACCTGCTGACGCCAGCTCGTTTGATAATCAAAATCGCCCTGTGTTTGGCGCTGCTGGTCGTTGTTATGTTCGCCTGCTCACTTGTGGGGACGCAGAAGGTATCGCTTGGTGCCGTCTTCGCCGGGCCGGGCGACCGGCCGGGAACCAACACGGATTACGACATATTCGTTCGCGTGAGAATCCCGCGAATCATCTTAGCTGCGCTGGTCGGGGCGGCCCTGGCGGCAAGCGGCGTCGTTCTGCAGGCGATTTTGCGAAATCCTCTGGCCGAACCTTACATCTTGGGCATATCCAGTGGTGCCGCTCTTGGCGTTATAACGGCTGTTATGCTTGGGTTAAGCTGGCGGTTTTTAGGCGGTTCTCCACTGGCAATTATGGCGTTTGTTTTTGCACTTGGCACCGTCTGGCTGGTCTGGCTGATAGGACATCTCGCCGGCGGCTCCGGCGTAACAAGTTTGCTTTTGGCGGGCGTGGTCGTCAATGCGTTTTTCTCCGCGGTGATAATGCTCCTGACCTCCATAATTGACAGCCAGCAACTGCGCTCCACAATATTCTGGCTTATGGGCAACATCACGGAAAAGGACTTCCACACACTGCTACTAAGTGCGATTTTTATTACGGCAGGTATTGCGGGATTATTTGCCATTTGCCAAAAGCTGAATGTCCTGACATTCGGCAGACAGGAGGCACAGTCCTTAGGCGTCAACCCCCGCGCGGTTACTCTGGCCGCCTTTATGCTCGCCTCTTTCATCACAGCCATCGCCGTGGGTTTGAGCGGGCTGGTGGGATTTGTGGGACTGGTTGTTCCACATTCGGTTCGGCTGGCTTTCGGCCCCGACCATCGCCAGTTGCTGCCCACCAGCGCCCTGGTCGGTGCGGCGTTTGTGGTGGTTTGCGACACAGTTGCCCGCACAATAATCGCACCGGCACAGTTGCCTGTCGGCGTGATAACGGCCATTGTCGGCGGGCCGCTGTTCTTAGTCCTTCTCGCCAGATACAGCAAAAAAGTGGGGACTCTGCGATGAACGCTTGCATAGAGGTCAAAAATCTGAACTTTGGTTACAACTCGGATGTCCCGGTTCTCAAAGACGTCGGCTTCGCGGTTACAAAGGGGCAGTTTCTCTCCATTGTGGGTCCCAACGGGGCCGGCAAAACAACGCTGCTGAATCTGCTCTCAGGCCTGCTGAAACCGGCGTCCGGTTCAATCACAATTGACAACGTGCCCTTGCAATCATATTCAATCAAGCAACTCGCGAAAAAAATCGCAGTCGTCCGCCAGGAGTTTGTCCCCGTTTTTGAGTTCTCAGCGGCGCAGGTTGTGTCAATGGCCAGAACGCCGTATCTCGGGGCGCTCGCATTCGAAACCGGCGCCGACAAAAAGGCAATAGCCGATGCGTTTGAGATGACGGATACCGCCCGGTTCGCCGACCGCCCGCTCACAAATCTCAGCGGCGGGGAACGCCAGCTCATCTTTATCACCCGCGCCTTGGCGCAGCAGACACCAATCCTGCTTTTAGACGAGCCGACAGCTTTTCTGGATATGAAACATCAGGTCGGCATCTATGACTTGCTCAAAAAGATGCAGCTTGAAAAGCAAAAGACGATTGCGGCGGTCACACACGACATTAACCTGGCCGCCCAATACAGCGATACGACCCTGCTGCTTGCAGCCGACGGCGGTTACGAGTTCGGCCCTACGCGGGAGGTTTTAACGACCGAGCGAATTGAAAATGTCTTTGGGGTCAAGACCTTCTCCGCACAAATCGGACAAAGCAGATTCTTCTTTCCGTTAGGCAAATATGGAAAGGGCAGCCGTGCCTGACCGGCTGGGCACTCGACAAATCGGCTTATGTGAATTCCTCTCTGATGTGCTCAAGTTTCCCGAAGCAAATCAGCTCATCGCCCTGCGCGATATTGGTATCGGGTGGGGGATTAGGCATCGTTTCATTCGCCCGCACTATGGCCAGGACGTTAATATCCTCCTTTCTAAGCCCCGATTCCGCCAACGGCCTTCCCATGATGGGATGGTCCTGCCGGACCCGCACGATGGCAACCCCGTAGCCGCCCGTAGCCACCAAAAGCTCCTCATGCGATATGGACTTTAGCATTTGTCTCTTAATCACACGCTTGCGCAGCATTTCGGTCAGCTTCCTGGCGATGAGTGCGTTGGTGAAGAATTTGTAAATGGCATACACGCTGACGATGATTATCAGCAGATGTATCATTTGCACTACAAAAGGCGGGGCATTGAAACGCAGAATCGGTCTTAAGAGTGTATGTTCCACCACCTCCTGCGCCTGCAAGCTGTTTACCAGTGTTGCTATCATCATCACAAGGCCGGCGTGCCCAAAAACCATCAGCGTCGATGCAATACGGCGTCTCTGAGAATGGCCCGTAATATGCTCGGCCTCCTTGGTCGTAAAGCCCGTCGAGGTAAAGCACGAAATCGCCTGGAATTTCGCCGTCGACCACTCAAGACCGGTCAACTGAAACGCAATGGCCCCAATTCGCTCTACTATGAAGGAAACGACAAGCACTATCAGAAA
>CAYUIL010000115.1:0-1880 GCA_964444715.1 uncultured Pirellulales bacterium
GCCAGATTACGATGCAAATCCGCAAAGGCACGCGGATGAATCTTTTCCATATAGGATGCAAGCCCAAGCACCCGTTCCATATGCAATCGCGCCTCATCGACTTTGCCCTGCCTGAGGAACGCTATGCCGATTTGGCTGTGTGCCAGCCATGAATCGGGATTTTTCTCGAGCGTATCCAGCCACAGCGTCTCATTATTCGTATAGATTCTGCACTGCCGCCAGGTCAGCACACCCAGCGTCAGCAGCAGGACGGCTGCTGACGAGAGCATAATAGTTTTCCCGTTTGTGCCTGAGCGGCGAAAAACACGCGCACCGCCCGCTGCAACAAGCACAATAGGGCCGATAGCCGCAACGTACAGGTAGTGGTCAGCCACAAAGGAATAGACGAACGCATACTGCGAAAAGAAACCGAGCATCGGGAACAACATTGCGGCGAAAAATACCATTGTCGCCGCCGTTGCCCGGCCAATTCTTTCCCGCCAAAACCACGCACATACAAGCGCCGGCACGCTCGCAGCAGGCCAGGCATACTGCCAAACCGCAGCCGAGTCGATATGCCATCGCGGATAGCTGAATGCAAGATTGACCGGCCAAAAGAGCTTCCCTAAGTAGAACCACAACGCCCTGCCGGCAATTAACAGTTTATCCGCCGGATTCAACCCCAGATTGACAAATCCTGTCCCCAGACGCTTTTCCCTCCAAATCACCAGAATCCCCACGCCAATCCCCATTACGACATAGGGAGCAAGCTGCAGCCACCGCTTCGCGGAAACGGGGATGCGCTTAAACCACAATATCAGGATGAGAACCGCCGGCAATGTGCACGCCGTTGCCTTGCTGAAAAGGGCAAAAGCACAGAACAACAGAGACCCGACGTAGAACAAAAACGCTTTGCGACTGGATTTGTCGTCGAGGGCAAATTTCACCCAGCACAAAACAGTCAAAAGAGAAAAGAACAGCATCAAAACGTTCTTTCGCTCGCTTATCCAGGCCACCGATTCGACCTGCACCGGGTGCAGCGCGAAGACCGCCGACGCAAACCACGCCCCCGGTATCGCCAGTCGCCTGAGAACCAGCCAGAGCAGCAGGGCGTTGGTGATATGAATTGCCACGTTAACAATATGATAGCCCATCGGGTTGAATCCCCACAACCGATGTTCAATCCAGAACGTTGTGCATACGGTTGAGTATACAAGCGGGACGTATTGTGGGGTTGGGGCGGCGTCCGTTGAAAACCAGATGCGATATAATCCGTCGGGGGCCGTCAACAGGGGATTGGCTGTAACATACACGTCGTCGTCCCAGACAAAACCGCCTCTTATCGCGGGAATATACGCCACAAAACAGGCGCCAATGATGACCAGCGCCCCGGCCAATAAAAGCAATCTTGGTGCTCGTCTCGGCGTAGGCGCCGCTCTTGTTACAGAAAGAATAGAGTCGCCGAGCCGTAGCCGGGCCGTCGTATCAACTATACGTCTCATATCGGCTATACTATATCAAACTCACTCGCTCTGCAATCAGCCGAATTAGGAACTACCATACTATCGATTGATTGACTGTTTTTGGCCAATCAACTAAAGTTATCGCTATGACCGCCAAACCACATACAACGAGCCACGAGCTACGAGTCACGAGAGACGAGTTAAAGCCGCGTCTTATTGCCTTTGAGGTAACTCGGCGGTGTCGCTATCACTGTAAGCATTGTCGCGCAAACGCCGGACCTGACGCCGACTCGGAGTTATCCACCCGGCAGTGTAAAAAGGTAATCGCCTCAGTCGCGAAGTTCGCAAAGCCGGTCCTGATACTAACCGGCGGCGAGCCGATGGAAAGGCCCGACATATACGACCTGATTAAGTATGCCCGGACCAAAAGGTTGCGGG
>CAYUIL010000115.1:1890-6954 GCA_964444715.1 uncultured Pirellulales bacterium
ATCGACGGATCTTCTGCTGAAACGCACGACAAATTCAGGCAAAGCGACGGCTCCTTTGATGCGGTAATCAGGGCAGCCGAAATTGCCCGCCGGGCGAAAATGCCTTTCCAGATAAACACCACCATCAGCAAAATCAACGCCAGCGAAATTTTAGGTATCGCCGAGCTTGTCAAGCGGCTTGGGGCCGGCACCTTTAATCCTTTCATACTGGTGCCGACGGGACGGGCCAAAGAGATGGATGACGCCGTCTTAGACCCTGTGCAGTACGAGTATCTGCTAAACGAGCTGTTGCGGATAAAACTCCGCGGCGACGTGGAGGTCAGAGTTACCTGCGGACCTGCCTTTGCAAGAATCTGTGAGCAGGCCAAGGCAAAGGGACTGACGGCGAAGGCAAGCGGCTGTATGGGCGGGAGAGGATTCGGGTTTATAAGCTGGAGGGGGGACGTGCAGGCGTGCGGATTTTTAGAGGTCTCGGCGGGGAACCTGGTCGCCAACGGTTTTAACTTCGGCAGAATTTGGCTCAAGTCCAGGTTTCTCAATGAAATTCGGGACGTCTCGGCCTATAAGGGCAACTGCGGCGATTGCGAATACGTCGGTTTATGCGGGGGCTGCAGGGCCAGGGCAATGGCGATATTGGGCGATTATCTGGCGGGGGATCCGGTGTGCGGATATGTGCCGGGGAAGAGGCGTCGATGAGGCGTGGGCTGTCTACGTTTGAGAAACGGCTGTGCAACTCGCTTCAGAACGGCCTGCCGATAAGCAGAAGACCTTATGCCAAGATTGCCAGGCAGCTTGGGGCTGATGAGGAAAAAGTGCTGGAGGGCGCACGCCGGCTTGTGAAACGGGGGGTCATCAGGCGCATCGGAGCAGCCGTGAACTGGCGGGCGATTGGCAAGGCGAGCACGCTGGTCGCGGCGCACATCGAGCAGGATAATCTGGAGGAGGTTATAAAGGTGGTAAATGGATTGGATGGAGTATCGCACAATTATCTCAGGGAGCATCATTATAACTTATGGTTCACCATCAGGGCGGATTCGGCGGGGCAGATTACGGCGGTTTTGAAAAAACTGTCGAGGCAGTTCGGCATTGAATTCAATAGTTTGCCTGCCCAGCGGACTTTCAAGCTGGATGTCCGTTTCGACGCGGAAAGCGACGGGAAACGGTTGTTACCTGTTCTCGAAAATAAACATCGAACATTGAAAGATGAACGTCGAACATCGAACTTAAGTGAGATTGATGAGCGGATATTAGATGGATTGCAGAGGGGCTTGAAGGTAGTTAAAAGGCCATTCGATTTTATTTCTGAAGATGAATTTGAAATTGCCGATGGTTTGTTGCATATCGAGGAAATGATGGCAGAAGGGGTAATCAGCCGACTGGGGGCGATTGTGGACCATCATAAGCTGGGGTTTGTGGCAAACGCGATGTTTGTGTGCAGGGCAGAGAAATCGAGAGTGGTTGAGGTGGGGCTAAAGCTGGCAAAGCTCAAAATTGTCAGTCATTGTTACCAGAGGAAAACATTCGCCGGCTGGCCTTTTAATATCTTTGCGATGATGCACGGGCGCAGTTTGAAGGATATTCGGCGAGTGGTGGAGAGATTTGTGAAGGCGGAGGGTGTAGATTCGTTTGAGGTGTTGGCGACGGTGAGGCGGGTGAGCAGACCTCAGAAGCGGCACGCAAATTCCTAAATCCTAAACTCGAAATCCGAAACAAATACCAATTATTTAAGCACGAAATTCAAAACGAACCACGGAGAGCGTCAGTAGGTGGCAATGCCACCTAGCGCAATACAGCAATAATTTCTTTGGGGTTTGCCTGGCGGGCTGAATTTTACTATGTGGCAATGCCACCTAGCGCAGATAAGCAAGTTGGCCATAAGAATCGAGGAGGTCAGCATTCACTAGGTGGCAATACTACCTAGCGCAATACAACAGGGACTTCATTAAAGGTTTGCTGGGTGAGTTTGAGTTCAGTAGGTGGCAATGCCACCTAGCGCAATATGACGAAGAATTTTTAAGTGGATATGCGTGGAGAGCATGGGTTCAGCAGGTGGAAATACCACATAGCGCAATACAACAGAACAGAAAATGAATCGAAACGTGGGCCGATTATTTGCCTTGTTCGATGGAGTCGGCCTGACGCCTGATTGACTGCCAGATAATATTCATCTGGGCGAGGGTTTCACGGCCTGTATCGGTGAGTCGGTAGTATTTCCGTTTTGGACCATCCGGAGATTTTGCTTGAGTGATTTGTACTAATCCTTGTTGCTTAAGCCGGCGAAGAATGTTGTATATGGCTCCTTCGCTTATAAGCAGGCCAAATGATTTGCGGAACTTTCTTTCGATTTCGTAGCCATACATCCTGCGGTTGCGGATGTCGTTGAGGATGGAAAGCTCGAGAATACCCTTGCGGGCCTGGTTGGTCCAGTTTTTGAAAAAGGTGGCGTTCACAACTATTATGATATACATAATTCAGTAGATGTCAATAACACCTAGTGCAAAATGGCAGTTACACCAATGTCCCTTGTCAACGGATTCATTTGACAGGTGCAATTCAGTAGGTGTCAATGACACCTAGCGCAGTGCAGCAGAGATTTCCGAAACGGTCTCTCCGCTTCGCTTCATGTCGCAGGAATGACAAAATTACGAGCGGCGAGATACGAGCGACGAGCGACGAATTACGGCTGGGCCAGGCCGACGTATCGTCGGCTGCCGATTGCCAGTTCCGGCACACCCTCAGGCCAGATACTGAACATAATCGCCCGGCGGTCGAGAGACGAGTCCGCGCCGAACGTCAGAGACCAGAACACGCGGTGATAACGCCTGATGAGCGTCACATTGCTTTCGACGCTGGCGCCGTAGTCGAAGTCAAACTGCTGCGAAAACACAAGCGTGTATCGCGGGTCCATAACGTAGCTGGCCGCAAAAATAAACGCGTTCGACCCCTTCTCATCGAGCACCCTGACGTCACGCAGGAACCTCGAGCCGATATAGTAGCTCAAATCAGGCGCACGCAATCGCGAAAACCCGATGTCAACCTGCTCGAACGTGCCGTTTTGAATGTCGTAATATGCATCGCCTAACAAAGCCGTCGTATCGCTAATCTGCCAGGCGTAGTCGGCGTCGAGATAGTTCCTCTGCGGACCGAAGGTCTCGAATTTTTTCAGTCCCGTTGCGAGGTCGCCGTTGAGAATCCCCGGCGCTGCGAACATTCTCATCGGCGTCATCGGCCTGTTCCAGATGAATCTGTAAGGCGCACTGCCTTGCGTTCGCTGCTCAGCATCGGCAAACCACGTCCCGCGGCAGTCCAGCCGCATCCAGTCCACCGTCCTCTGTTTTCCCGCAGGCCCACGCCTCGTCTGCAGACGCTGCGACAACCCCGCATAAAGCACATCGTGCTGTTTGATGACTGGGTCGCTCTCTTCATAAACCGACGCAGCCAGTTCGGGCCTTACGATGTGACGCAGCCCGTCTATGTCCCACAGCCGGGACCTGACCGTCGGATAGACCTTCCAGTATTGGCTCGACGCACGCAGACCCGCCTCGCCAATCCCAACCACGTCCTCGTTGAAACTGCCCGCGCTGCTCCCGTCCACCAGCGACCTGTTGAACCCGCTGCGGTCGTCGTAGCCGAGCGTCCCCGCGACAAACGGCACCACCTTTATCCCGCCGGCCCGCATCGGCATATCAAGCTCGGTCCGGTGCGTCCCGAACGTGAAATACTCCCCGCTTATCGCCGTCGTGTGCTCTTCGCCTATCCGCTGCCTGAACCTCCCGCCCTGCGTGTCGCTGTACAGCGTCATCCTGCCGTCAAAAAGCGACTGTCCCGTCAGGTGATACTCCATTGTGGGCGCCTCTTCGAGCTCGTCAGCGAAATTATTGATTCTGCCACTGCCCAAAAACGACAATCCCCAGTTGTCTTCGATTCTTTTAAGGTGGAGGTACGTCTCGCGGTCGGGGCCGGTGTTGAACTCGCTGCGATAATAACTCTCAAGGAAATGCTCGTCTGATTCGTAGTTTATGCCCGTTGTCACCTGCCAGTTGTACGGCATAAACTCCCGGTGGGCCCAGCCTAATCGCCCGCGAAGCTCCCTCGGCGGCAAAAGCCCCCGCCTGCTCGCGTCCCGTCCCAACCGGTCCTCGCCCCTGTCGTTGATTATGTAACCTGTAATATGACCCAATCGGTTCTCCTGCGCATAATCCACGTCTATGCCGCTGCCCATGCCTCGTTTGCCGAGATAGTCCAGCTCGAACGTCCCGTCGGTCCCCTCCGGCTCCTGCAAACCAAGCAGCCGCGACAAATACCATCGGCTCTCCACGGTTGTCCCCCAAATTTCGTCGTGCCCGACCCGCATGCTTTTGAAGGGGACATCCGGCCTTTCCAGATTGCTGCGTATTAAAGGCCAATAGAATATCGTCGTGTCCCCGGCTTTCAGCTGCACGTCACGCATCTGCACGTCGTAGGCGCTATCCTTAATCCGCTGCTCGTCCGGCGGACTAATCTGCCCGGTGGTCCCGACCGGCCCTGACTGGTCTATCGTCGTCGTATCGGTAATCAGCACGGTTTTTGCCCTGGCCGAAATCTGCGGCACGAAAAATTCGCTGCTGGTTATCACCACGTCATCAGCGGCGAATTTGTTCTGGGCCAACTGCCTCACTTTGGCTGCCCGCACGTATATCGGAATCCCGCGACCGGGGTCAAAGGTGCGCAGCGACGCATTGATTGCTATGCCCTTTTTGCCGACAAAATCGTAATACATCTCATCCGCCCGTATCGTGCGCAATCCCTCCGTCATCACCACGTCGCCGCACACGTAAATCTCTTTAATCGCCCCCCCGGCTGCGACGTCCCGTATCCCGCTCGGCCCCTCTGTTGCACCGGGTTTGTCCTGCGAGTAGAACACCACCGCCGCGTCCGCCTGCATCTCCAGCAATCTGCCGGCTTCATCCTGCCTCTGCCACAAATAAAACCGCCCGATTACCGTGGCAATTTCTTCTCCGGCTGCCGAGCGCCCGGCCTCGACGTTCGGCTCGATTTCGCCCGCCGGCGCCAAATTCACGGGGT
>CAYUIL010000116.1:0-3986 GCA_964444715.1 uncultured Pirellulales bacterium
TGGTATCGGCCTGGCTGGGCACAAGGTCGCTGCGGGCGGGTATCAGCAGCACGTCATCGAAGGTTATACCTTCTGCAATGATTTTGTTTTTATCCATTTTGCTGTTCTCCGGAGTCAACTGCTGGCCTGGTTTCCTTAAACCGGGAAGTATAGTAGCGCGCAGCCCCGGCGTCAAATCTATTTTCTGCGTCTTGTTTCCGGCGATGCGGTGGTTGTTGTCATCGCCTCAGCGCGGCTATGCAGTCGGGGCAAAAGAGGTGGCCGGAGTCAATCCTGATTAGCTCGCTTTGGGGGATGTTGTTTCTGCCGCAGCAATCGCAGACGGGTCCGTCGCCCGTGACTCGTGACTCGTGACTCGTGACTTGTGGTTCGTCTCTCGTCGGCTGTGTCACGGGTTCCGAGTCACTGGTCTCGGTTATTGCCGCCAGGTCTTTTTGCAATTTCAATTCTTCTTCGGCTTGGGCGGCTCTTTGGGTTTCTATTTGTGCCTTCTCTTCGGCCTTCAATCGCGCATCTATCTGTGCCGAAAGTTTCTGTTCTGCTGCAATCCGAGCATTTGTTTCCTCCTGCAGCTTTCGCTCGGCCTGAGCAATTCTGTCTATCAGTAAGTCCGCCTGTTTCTGTGCCTTTTCTTTTGCTTCGGTTTCGGTAGTGAGCTTTTTCCGGGTATCCGTTTTTGCAGCGGCAAGCTGTCCGGCTACGGCTTCGGCCTTCGCCGAGACGAGTGCCTGTTGTTTTTCCAGTTCAGCTAATCTGTCTGCGTAAGTCCTGATATTTTCCTGGGCCGATATCCTTGTTTCGGTTTCCGCAGCAAGTTTGTGTTCGGCATCGGCTTTCGCCTCACTAATCGCCTTCAGCCGTTCCTCCATCTGAGATGCCTTCTGAGATTCATTCTTTAGCTGTTCTTCCGCCGCGGCGATAACTCGCTCGTATGCCTCCGTCTTTTGCCGCAACAACTCATTAGCTTTCTGCTCGGCCGAGCTTCGCGATTCAACCTCCGTCTCGATTTGCCGCTGCAACTCTTCTTTCTCCTGCATCTCGATTTGCAGCTTTTCCTCTAATGGTGTGATTTGTTCTTCGTAGGCATTTGCCTGTTCGCTCAGCCGGACCTGCAACTGTTGTTCAAGTCCGGCTATTTCTTCGGCTTTCGTTTTTACGTCGGCTTCGGTTTGCTGCTTTGCTGATACCTCGGCCCGCAGGTTGTCTTGTGCTTGTGCAACCTGTTGCCGGTAAAGTTCAATCTGCTGTTCGAGCCGCAGCCGGGTTTCCGTTTCGCTGTTCAGCCGGCCGTATGCCTGTTCTGTTGCCTTCTCCTGTTCAGCCATCTTCGTTCTCACCTCCGTCAGGGCCTCGGCGTAGTGTCTGGCCTTTTCCTGCGCGGTTGCTATCGCCTCGCCGTAGGCCTTTGCCTTTTCCTCCAATTGAGCGCGGGCCTGTTGCTCGGCTTTCGTTTTTGCCTCGGTCTCGAATCGGGCCTTTTCTTCCAACACCCGCCTTGTCCTTTCTTCGGCTTCCGCCCTGCCCTGGGCCTTGGCCAGCTCTCCGGCTAAACTATCGGCTCTTTCCTCGGCGTCTGCTCTCGCGGCTGCTTCGTCCTCTAACCGTTCTTCGGCCTGGGTTCTTGCCTGACCCTCGGCCTCAAGTTTTCTGCGGGCCTCCGCCATCGCATCGCCGAGCTCTTTCAGGTTGTGCTCGGCCCGAGCGCTATCCTGCGTCCGGGCGGCCGTCTGCTCTCTCAATTGCTCGATTGTCTCGGTCAGCGACCTTACCTTCTGTTCGGCTGTGGCCCTGGTCTCGATTTGGCGATTCAACTGCTCCTGAATGTTCGACAGCTTCTCTGCGAAGCCCTTTAGTTGTTGCTGAAGTTCGGTCTTTGCCTGCGCGGCTGATTCGGCTGCCTCCTTGGCCCTTTGTTCCGCCTCGGCTCTCGCCTGTGATTCGGCTTGGGCAATCGCCTCAGCACGCACCTTTTGCTGTGCGTGTTGTTGCGACAATTCCTGCGATTCATGTCTTAGCCGGTTTTCGGTTTCGAGGTTTTCCTCCAGTTGAGTCATCATAGCTGCTTGTGTATCGAGTTTACCCTTGAGCTCAGCCAGTTGTTCGGCATAACGCCGCAGTTCCTGTTCGGTCCGGTTATGGGCTGACTGGCCGGCCGACAGCTTTTCTTTGGTCTGTTCAATCGCCTGTTCAAGCGATTCGGCACGCTGCTGTGCCTTGCCTATCGCCTCGCCGTAAGCCCTGGTCTTCTCCTCAAGCTCTGCGGTTGCCCGCTGCTCGGCCTGCATCCTTACCTGTGCCTCGGCTTTTGCCCTTTCCTCCGCCTGTGCCGCGGCTTCGGCCTGTGCCTGTGCAAGGGCCTGGGCTTTGGCCCTTTCTTCGGTTTCATACTGTGCCTTTTCTTTGGCCCGATGTCGGTCTTCAATTGCCGCCGTCAGCTGTTCCTCCGCTTTGGCCCTGCCTGCGGCTTCGGTATTGAGGTCTTGCTCCATCTGATTGAGTCGCTCGGCATAAGCCGATAGTTGCTCCTGCAACTGTGCTGATGTATCTCGCTCGGCTGCCAGCCGGTCCTTGGTCTCAGCCCCTTCCTTTTCCTCAGCAAGCAGTTTATTCTGCAGTTGGGTGAGCTTTTGCTGATAGCCCCTGGCGGTCTCTTCGGCTTGCCCGCGGCCATCCACCTCCTCATCCAATTTCTCCTCAGCCGCTCGCAGCGATTCGGCAAGCAGCCTTGCTTTTTCTTCCGCCTTCGCTATCGCCTCACCGTATCTTTTTGCCTTTTCTTCCAGCTCAGTCCTGATTTGCTGCTCGACCTGTTGCCATTTCTGGGCTTGGGCCTTGACTTCCTGTTGTGCCTGCAGTGTTGCTTTTGACTGTGCCTCGGCCAGCGCCTCAGCCCTTGCCCGCTGTTGCGCCTCGCTGTGTGCCTTTTCCTGTGCCTTTAATCTCACTTCGACTTCTGTCTTTAGTTTTTCCTCCACCTCCTGCGTGGCTTTGGCGTGCGATGTGATTTGCTCGTTTGCCTTGGCCAGTTCGGCCTGCAGTTCATCAAGCTGGGCCTTCACTCTCGCCTTGGCCTCGGCGACAGCTATCCGCTCGGCGCGGGAGTCGGTCGCCTGTTTTAGCTTCACCTCCAGTGCTGTCAGTTTTTCCGCCTGTGAACGGGCGATTGATTCCATCTTTGCCCTGGCCTGGCCTTCTTCGCTCAGTTTGCGTTCGGCCTGATTTTTCGCCGCGGTCTGGGTTTGTAGTTCGGTCTGCAGGTGCTCAAGCCGGTCTGATAAGCGTCTGGTTTGTTCGACTGCTTCTGCTTTTTCCTTTTGCTCGGCCGAGAGTTGTTCTGCAAGCGATGCTCGCATCTGTGATTCGGCATCAATCTTCTGCTGAAGCTGCTCGGCCTGTGCCTGATACGATTTGGCCCTTTCCTGTGCAGTTGCTATTTCGCGGGCATACGTCCCGGCCTTTTCCTCCAACTGCGCAGTTGTTTGTCGCTCAAACTCGGCGTGTGCCTGCGCCTGTTCTTTGGCGGTTTGTTCAGCCCTGATTCTTGCGTTCTCGGCTGCCTCCGCCTGCGTTTCGGCCTGCGCATACCTTTGGGCTTCGAGCTGCGACTTTTTCTCGGCGAGCAAACGCGCCTGGCTCTGCTGGTCGGCCTGCTTTTCGGCCTGTGTCTTTGCCTGAATGGCTGCGGCGAGCTGTTCGGCCAATCCGGCCCTCGCCTCGCCTTCGGCCTTTGCCGACTGCTGCGCCTCAGCCCTTGCCTTTGCCTCGGTTTGCGCAATGGTCTGCGCCTGCAGCTTCTCTTCAGCCAATTTGGCGGCGACCTGCTCGGCCTTTAACCTCGCCAGATTTTCCGCCTTTAATTTTTCCTCGAGGCCGGTGCCTGCCTTTGTCTGCAATTCAAGCTTCTCGGCAAGTTCACCCAATCTCTCGGCATTTGCCTTTGCCTCGGTTTGCGCAATGGTCTGCGCCTGCAGCTTCTCTTCAGCCAA
>CAYUIL010000116.1:4086-6917 GCA_964444715.1 uncultured Pirellulales bacterium
TTTAGCGGCGGCCTGCTCGGCCTTTAACCTCGCCAGATTTTCCGCCTTTAATTTTTCCTCGGCTTGTTTGACTGCCTCCGTCAGGGTTCTAATCTTCTCCTGTGCCCGCGTTATCGCCTCGCCGTATGCCTTTGCTTTCTCCTCGATTTCCGCCCGTACCTTCACTTGCTCCTGTGTGCGGGATTGCTTTTCAAGCTCGATTTGCTGTTGTGCCTCGCGTTTTGCATTGGCCTCGGTCTGTGCCATCGCCTCGGCTTTCGCCTTTTGGCCGGCCTCGGTTTGTGCCTGCCGGCTGGCGGCGGTCAATGCAGTGTCCTGAGTATCCAATTTTTCCCGAAGCTGGGCTATCGTTCGCGTCTGAGTTTCGACAGCACCATTTAATTCGGCAATTGTCTCCGTCTGTTCTTTGAGTTTTTGTTCCGCTTGCTTAGCGGCCGCAGTTTGTGCCTGGGCCTGTTGCCGGGCGGCGGTCAGTGATTCTGCATACGCGCGCAGCTTTTCTTCAGCCGACGCCACCGCCTGGCCGTATGCTGTTGCCTTTTCCTCAAGCTCTG
Organism: uncultured Pirellulales bacterium; assembly: GCA_964444715.1. Lineage (GTDB taxonomy): Bacteria > Planctomycetota > Phycisphaerae > Sedimentisphaerales > Anaerobacaceae > Fen-1362. The sequence continues at coordinate 4,641 of CAYUIL010000116.1, forward strand.
TCCGTGCCTGCTGTTCGTTTTTGATTCTTTCCTGTGCCTGTGCCCGTAGTTGCTGCTCGGCCTGCTCGGCTCGTGTCTCGGCCTTAATCTTCTGCTCATACTGGTGCCGGGCCTGCTCTTCAGCAACGGTCCTTGCCTGAATCTCCAGCCCGAGTTTTTCTTCCGCCTCGGTTCTTGTTTGTTCTTCCGCGCGCAGCCGTAGTTCGGTTTGCGATAAATTCTCGCTATATTGCTCGAGCTTGTCATCTGTCTCTTTCAATGCCTGGGTCTGGGCATTAAGCCGGGTCTGGACCTCCTCCAGCATCTGGCCAAAGGCCCCTGCTTTTTCCTCCAGAGTGGATTCGGCCTGCGCCCTGGCCTGGGTTTCCATCTGCAACTGCTGTTCGGCGGCGTTATGGGCCTTTGTTTGGGCCTCGAGCTTTTCTTGCAACTCGCTAATCAGCCGGTGATATTCATCAAGCTGTTTTTGTGACCGGGTCCGGGCTGTTATCTCGGCCTGCAATCGTCCTTCGATTTGTTTTTGTGCTTCCTGAAAATCGCGGGTCTTTGTTTCGAGTTTGGCGCGTGTTTCCTGCTCGGTTTTTATTCTTGCTTCGGTCTCGCTTCTTGCTTTTTCTTCGGCGACGGTCCTGGCCCTGGTTTCGGCTTGTGCAATTCTTTCGGCCTCGGCTCTCGCCCCTGCCTCCCGATTCGCAATCTCCTGTGCTTTTGTTATTGCGTCCTGATAGGCCTGCCTGTCGGCTCTTGCCTGTTCCTTTGCCTGTGCCTTGGCCTGTGCCCTTGCCAGCTTCTCTGCCTTTGCCTGTTCCTTTGTCAGCCGCTTGGCTTCGGCCCTTGCCAGTTTTCCCGCCAGCGCCTGTGCCTTTGCCTCTGCCTTGGCTTTTTCTTTTGCCTTTTTTGCATTAAAGCAGGGCACAAGCGGGTGATGCGGCCAGTGTTTTTCTCCGCATATAGGACAAGTGGGGACAAATTTCTCCTGGCTTGAGTTATCCTGGGTTGAGACCCTGTTTTCCGTTTTCTTGTCAGCGCTCATAGGCAGCAGCACACAAAAACAGTTCCAGTTTCCGTTCTGGCGGCCGGCAGGACTCGTCTCGGCCCAGCCCAGCAATGGGCTGGGAGCCGTAGCCGGGAGTGAAAATAAACTTCCACTCCTCCGCGTCCGTTTCTTTTAGCACTTAGGTGATAGTTTTTCAAGCGCTAAGTTTTTATAGGACTTTGCCGCCCATTACCGGCTCAAGTATGTGGCCTTTTGGAGCGGTTTAATCCCGCCACGGCCCCATTTTATGATATTGGCCGCGCTACCATTTCAGGACGGCGCCGGTGTCGGCGCTGGTGGCCATCGAGGCGTATTTAGTAAGGTAGCCGGTTTTGACTTTCGGTTTCCTCGGCTTCCATTTTTTCCTGCGTGCCGCAAGCTCCTTGCCGGACAATTTCACGTTTATCTTGTTGTTGGGTATGTCGATTTCGATTGTGTCTGCTTTTTTCAACAGGCCGATTGGTCCGCCGACGGCGGCTTCGGGGCTGACGTGGCCGATGCAGGCGCCTCTTGTTCCGCCGCTGAACCTGCCGTCGGTTATGAGTGCGACCGAATCGCCTAAGCCGGCACCCATAATGTAACTGGTGGGGCTGAGCATCTCCTGCATACCGGGGCCTCCCTTTGGGCCTTCGTAGCGGATTACGACGATATCGCCGGACTTGACTTTGCCTGCCAGAATTTCTTCACAGGCATCTTCCTGGCTTTCAAAAATGACGGCCGGGCCTGTGTGGGTGAGCATCTTCGGCGTGACGCCTGCCGTTTTTACCACGGCGCCGTTTGGCGCGAGGTTGCCTTTGAGAATGGCAAGCCCGCCTGTTTTCGAATAGGCGTTGTCGATTGTGTGTATGACCTTAGCATTGTTGATTTTCGCATCGGCGATATTTTCGCCTAATGTCTCGCCCGTAACGGTGAGGCAATCGATGTTGAGCAGTTTGGGAACCTTGCTAATTACCATGAGTATGGCGCTGATGCCGCCCGCCGAGTCAACGTCCTCGACGTGGAACTCGCTTGAGGGCGAGACCCTGCAGATATTCGGGCATCTGGCGGAGATTTTGTTTATCCGTTCGAGGTCATATTTGATGCCAGCTTCGCTTGCGACGGCTAATGTGTGCAGGACGGTATTGGTTGAGCCGCCCATAGCCATATCCAAGGCCAAAGCGTTATCCATCGATTTGATGCTGATTATTTCCAAAGGTTTGATATTCTTCTCAATCAACGAGATGATTTGTCTGCCGGCCCGT
>CAYUIL010000117.1:0-6904 GCA_964444715.1 uncultured Pirellulales bacterium
AACAGGGAGCGGGGGACCAGGGGCTGATGTTCGGCTTTGCGTGCCGTGAGACGCCGCAACTGATGCCGATGCCAATTCAGTTGGCGCACGCGATAACGACTCGTTTGGAGCAAATGCGGCAGACAGGGAAACTGCCGTGGCTTCGGCCTGACGGCAAAAGCCAGGTAACCGTGGAATACACCAACGGCAGACCATCACATATTCCCGTGGTGGTTGTCGCGGCGCAACATTCGCCGGATATAACCTACAAACAACTTCGCAAACAGATAATCGACAAGGTTGTGCTGCCGGTATGCCCGCGAAAATTAGTCGATAAACGCACGGTCTTTCACATCAACGCGACTGGTAAATTTGTCATCGGCGGGCCCGCGGGCGACTGCGGCGTGACGGGAAGAAAAATTATCGTTGATACATACGGCGGGATGGGCAGGCACGGCGGCGGATGCTTTAGCGGAAAAGACCCGACAAAGGTGGACAGAACAGCAAGTTATATGGCACGATACATCGCCAAGAACATCGTCGCCGCAGGACTGGCGGATATCTGTGAGATTCAATTGGCTTACGTAATTGGCGTTGCCGACCCGCTTTCGGTCCTCGTCGATACCAAAGGCACAGGAAAAATCAGCGAGCAAAAACTTAGCGAGATTATTCGCAAAGTTTTCCCGCTAACTCCCAAGGGGATGATTACACATCTCAAACTCGCAAAGCCGATTTACGCGAAAACGAGTTTCGGCGGACATTTTGGACGCAAGGGTGCCGAATTTACCTGGGAAAAGACCGATATGGTCGCCAAACTCCGCAAAGCCGCGGGATTTTAACTCGTCTCCCGGCCCTCGGGACCCGTGACTCGTATCAAAACAATCATAATCGCGAGTCACCATCGACAAGCAACGAATCACGGCTCAATGCTTGAAGTGTCGTTTGCCGGTGAAGACCATAGCGATGCCGTATTTGTCTGCGGCAGCGATTACCTCGTCATCTTTTTTTGAGCCGCCCGGCTGAGCAACGGCGACGATGCCAGCAGCGGCGGCGTTATCGACGTTATCGGGGAACGGGAAGAAGGCATCGGAGGCCATAACGGCGCCTTTGGCCTGGTCGCCTGCCTGTTTGATTGCAATCCGGCCCGACTGAACACGGTTCATCTGGCCTGCGCCGACGCCGATGACTTTGCGGTTCCTGGCAAGGACAATAGCGTTGCTTTTGGTATGCTTGGCGGCGAGCCAGGCGATGCGAAGGTCCGCAAGCTGTTCATCGGTGGGTTTTACTTTTGTTGGGACGGTCAGTGCGTTCGGTTCCCAGCCGACGAGGTCGCGTTTTTGGAGGAGCACCCCCCCTACTATGCAGCGAGGGTCATATCCGGCTGAGTCGATTTTGGATTTGTCGATTGGGCCTGTTTCGATAAGGCGAACCCGGCCGCCCCAGGTTTTAAGCGTGCGGATTATGTCAATTGCCTCAGGGTCGAACTGCGGCGCGATGATTACCTCAGCGAAAAACCCTCCTGCGCCGAGGGCTTTGCCGAATCTGCTGTATGACTCCATAATCGTTTGAGCCAGCTCGACATTGACCTTGCGATTGACTGCGACGATGCCGCCGAAGGCGCTTGTTACGTCGCCCTCGTAGGCCTTGCGGTAGGCGACGCATATATCGTCGTCAATGGCGCAGCCGCAGGGATTGAGATGCTTCACGACAACGGCGGCCGGCTCGTCGAACTCCTTGACTAATTCAAACGCGGCGTTTGCGTCCAAGAGGTTATTGAAGCTAATTTCGGTTTCGGCCTGCATTATTTTTGCGGCGCCGATGCAGGGTTCGCCCGTGGCGGCAAGCTTATAGAAGGCGGCGGACTGGTGAGGGTTTTCACCATAGCGGAGAGGCATCTCTCTTTTAAGCGGAATTGACAGCTGGTCGGGAAATTCAACGGCTGCTTTTTTGTTGAGGTAGCGGGCGATTGCGGCATCGTAGCCGGCGGTAAGTGCAAACACCGTCCGCGCAAGGTCGCTGCGAAGCTGGTCATTCACGGCGCCGCTGTTTTTCCTCATTTGTTCGATTACCAATGCATACTGGTCCGGGCTTGTAACGACGGCGACGAATTTGTGGTTCTTTGCGGCGGAGCGGAGCATACTGGGGCCGCCGATATCGATATTTTCGATTGCATCTTCGAGCTTGCAGCCGGGTTTTGCGACGGTCTGTTCGAAGGGATACAAATTGACGCAGACTAGGTCGATGGGGTCGATGCCGTGCTGCTTCATTGCGGCCTTGTGGTCGGCTTTGTCGCGGAGGGCCAACAGGCCGCCGTGGATTTTGGGGTGAAGGGTTTTGACGCGGCCATCCATCATTTCGGGAAAGCCGGTAACGTTCTCGATGGGGGTAACATCAATTCCGGCTTCGGCCAGCGCTTTAGCGGTGCCGCCGGTCGAGATGATTTTGACGCCCATCTCGGCGAGGTTTTGAGCAAAATCGACGATGCCCGTTTTGTCGGACACGCTAATCAGGGCGGTCTTGATTTTGACGTCCATTGAAAAAGCCCTCCTTTCGAGCCGGGTCAGGTTTTTATTGAGCAGGTTGCAGACAGGCCAGTCGGCCTTTGGCGTCGGCGATGTAAATCCTGGAGTCGATTGCGTTGGTTGCGTATTTAACGGACCGGCCGATGTCGATTGAATAAAGCTGTTTCGCTTTCGCGTTGTCCATCGCCACCAGAAGCCCGGCTTTGGTAACAAGGAACGCTTTATCACCGGATTCGGCCAGCAGGCCGATACCATCGGCCAGTTGCCAGAGAAGTTTACCGGTCTCCTTGTCGAGCGCAATGAGGCCGGCGTCGGGGACATGCTGGTAAACCACTTTATTGCCCGGCTGAGGTGCGGAATCGAGGATTGCAGATGTTTGATATTTCCAGACAAGGCGCCCCGAAGACATTTCGAGGCGATAGATGCTGGTATCGCGGCAGGCAAAGTAGATGGAGTGTGCATCGTGAACGAGGCGGCCGGCGTCGGGTGCGTCGAACTGCCAGAGTTTGTAGGGTCTGTCGGGGCTGATGCAGATTATATTGCCGGGTTCGGTGGCAAAGACGACAAATTCCTGGTCGGCGAGGACGGCAGTTATCCGAGAGCCGTTTTCAGCGGCAGCTTCGAATTGCTGGACCTTATTGTCGGCCTTAAGTGCGTGGATGCGATTGTCGGTGCAGGCCAGATAGTAAAGGGAGTCATTGCGAACGACAGGGCAGATTGCGCTACAGGCGATATGTGTGGAGGTCTTCTCGGCACCGAGGTCAGCGTTGATTTCGACGAGTTTGCTGCCGACGGCAGTCATCAACACGCCTTTATAAGGTTCAAGACCCGCCAGCGGCAGCCCCGCGGGTGCGATGGAGCTGCTGAACATCACGTTGCCGTCGTTTCTGTTGAGGCAGGACAGATAATTGCGGCTGGATAATGCGCAGAGTCGATTGCCGAAGACAAGCAACTGGTCAAGCGACTCGGAGTCCGCCAGCGGCAGGTTGAACTGCCAGACGATTTTGAGGTCGGTTGACGCGACGCCGCTTCGCGGGACCAGCCAGCGAGCATCATCCGCTGCCGATAGCAGCGGTGCGACGGTAAGCAGTAAGGCAGCGCTCAGGAAAAGAGAACGGTGTTTCAGCATATTCATCACCTCCATTGCTACGGCGTTATTGCATTTCGACATAATCGGCGAGGTCAACGTTATGGTCGTGCTCAAATTTTTGCATTTGTTCGATGCGTTCGACATCATTCTGGATTCTGCTGGCGAGTTTGAAGATATAGGGTTTGCCGGCAAGACGGTTGCGAAGGTCGTCGAGCATCGGTTCCCAGCTTCCGCCATACAACTGGGCCTTGAGGACGACGAGCATTCGGTACTCTTCGCTAAGCGTTTTGACATAATCGCTGACGTCGTGCCTGACAGCGGTTTTGCCCAGTTTATTTCTGGTTTTTTCAGCCATCGGGGCGAACCTGCCTGCTTGTCCCTGCAAGTCGTTGGCAGGGAACCAAGTCCCTACACGACAAAGCCCGGTCGTGGCGGAACGTCCGAGACCAGACCGGCGGTATAATATGGTAACTGCTGCGAATAAGAATTGCAAGAGATTTTCAGAAACTATATGGGAAGTGCCCCAGACAAAGGCGGGGCGAAATGTGAGACAATCAAGCGAGTTTGGTTTACGGGGTCACAGCAGGCAGGTCACTGCGGAGGATTGCCAGGGCGGCCGGCTTGTCGGCGGAAAGCTCAAAAAGCCCGTCGAGACCTGTAATCATAAACGCGCTTTTAGTGAAAGGATGGACATTGTAAAGGACGAGGTGATGACCACTGTCAAGCAGCGCCTGGCGCAACTTGAGCAGCTTCGATAATGAGGGGCTTGTAATGATATCTACTTGCGCAAAATCAAGAATGATGTTGCAATCGGCGCGGTCGGTGGCAATGTCGAGAACGGTCTGCAGTTCACCGAACATCTGTGGTTCACGCCGGAGTTCAAACGCGACTATGTCATTGGTCAGGTCTTCAACTTTCATATTAGCCACCTACGAAAAGGTTCGCTCGTCTCGGCGTAGGCCCAGCCGTAGCCGGGACGGATTTTACGGTTCGGGATAAGCCCAGAATACTGCATCGGCAAAGAGACGGAGGGCCTTAACGCAGAAAGCAGGTTTTTCGGGGGCGAAAAAGCGGATTGTACAGCCGGCAGGGCTTGAAACCACGGCTTGACAGCAAAAGGATTATTTTTTTCTTTTTGTTCACAGGCGGAAGCAGAGTAGTTATAATTGATTGCGTAAAATTGTTCGCGGCGGGTCAGTGCTGCGGATGGATGGAGTGGTTTAGCAAGGGAGGCGGGTCAGATAAAGATAAATCGAGACCGACGGTAGGGTCAATGATGAAAAGCTGAGTCCTTGCCTCCCTTTTTATTATGCGCACGCGGCGGTGATTCAAATTTCCGTTGACCAAAGGACTTTTGTGCAGGTGCAGTGGTTGCCGAGGTGACACAGGGCCAGATGTGAGACGGCGAAATGAGATGGCAATGAGCGGTCGGGCAGGTCGCCGCAGCCGATGGTTATATGGGGCGAGAAATTGGAGTGGCTGGATTTGATGGGATAGCTTTTTATCCACTGCAAGGTTGACGGACTCACTTGCCCCCCTGCTATCATATCTTCGCCTGTCTCGCAGGTGAAATATGACCTGACCGCCTCGCAGATTTTTTCGTGAAGCACTTGCAGCCGGCCTGAGCGTTCGAGATGGAGAACTGATACGGTTTCGCCTGAAAAGTTTGTTGATTTTTGAATGCCGACCAGCTTGAGCCGTTTGGGTGAGATTGCAGCGAGGGGCTGGAGCAATTCGCCGATTCGGGCAGCATCCTCGCGATTGATGCAGCCCATCATCAGTGAGATATGGGGCAGGCAATCATTTTTGTTCAGGACGATTTTACTGCCGAACTTTTTTACAAGCTCAGCATTAGCGGTGATGCAAAAGTCCATCATTGTCTGGTCGGGCAGCAAAACGACATCGACGGCTGTTCCGGACATTGGCAACATACCTGCGATTGGCGTAAAAAGGAATGGGAGAGCAGCATCTGCTCTCCCATTATTCTTGTGGCTCTTGCCTTTTTGCTTTTAGCCAATCGCTCGCTGCAGCCCGTAATCACCATCAAACTTGTGAGTTTTTGCGTGTCGGGCCAGTAAGGCCTGGCTAATTATGGCCGGATTGGTCATTTTCCAGAGCCACTGTTTTTCTCCAGCACCAATCGGCAAGGGCTTTAGTTTTGCTTGACTTTTTTTGACACTTTTTGAATTAGGCAATGGAGGCGGGTGCCGGTTAACTTGACGGCGGAAATCAGGCAACTTGGGCAACCCGTTTGCGTCCAATAACCTTGAAAAGTCGCCGTTTCCGCGATTGAAAAATACTGGGAAGGTGCTATAATATAAACGTGAGCCCGACATGTCATTTCGAGCAAGCCACAGGCGAGTCGAGAAATCTTTTTTAAATAGATTTCTCCACTTCGTCCCGCCCAGCGCTGGGCGGGACTTCGGTCGAAATGACAGTGAGCCATTGAGGCACGTAAAAATGAAATCGAAATCGCGTGGAAAAAGCACTTCAGCGACTGAAGTTACGCACATAGATTCGCATGGCTTCTGGCTCTACGTCAAGGGCAGCGAGTATTTCCTGTCATACGATGAATACCCCTGGTTCAAGCAGGCAAAGGTCAAAGAGATTCTAAACGTCCAATTACTGCATGATTGCCACCTATATTGGCCCGACCTCGACATCGACCTTGAACTCAACTGCCTCGCCAATCCCCAAAACTACCCGCTGAAATACAAATAAGCATACTACTGCTATATCTGCTCATATTGCTTATATCCACATATTTTCGCCAATCGCTTTCTGAATGGGAATATAATTATCAGCACCAGGAAGGTGAAGACAAAATGATATCTTAACATATAACGTCTTTCAAACTTTTTGCCCCATTTCTCGGCTTCCTCTTCTGTGTCCTCGTCACGATTTCCACTTTCCCGGACGATGTGATGGCCAATCTCATGGTAAAGAGGTGATGAAAATGCCAAATCCGTTATCGCAGAAATCCTTAATACCCATTTTGGGAATCCGCCTATATACCAATTAACACATATCTCTATCCAGGGACTTTCACTATCATCCTTTATCCGAATATACCTAGCAGATGAAACCTTCTCATTATCCCCATAGTGTTCCTTGAATTTTGTAGCATCGCATAGTATTATCCCTCCTAATCCTTCAAGACACTCCTGCGGCACTACTCGTAACAACCTCTTGATAACATTACGGACATTTACATTCGGCTCTTTGGCGTAATATTCCCCGATTGGCAAATCGCTTTGTCCATCTTTCTTGAATATCATCGAATGATAGCTTAGCAAGGGCAGGTATTTGGTGC
>CAYUIL010000118.1:0-6829 GCA_964444715.1 uncultured Pirellulales bacterium
CAAGTAACACAAAACCAAAAACTATTGTGCGTTTCTTCACTTCTGCATTCCCGAATGCCCATAGACAGAATAGAAAAAGTAGCTGTTGCCGTAATTCCTCGCCAGCTCATTTAAGGCGAGCGCCTTGTTCGCCCCGTACTGGCCGAGGTAAACATTGAGAAAATTGTTACACCGCTCACGTGATTCCGGGCTGACTTCACGACCGTGCAGCTCAACCTTCACCTTCTTCATATAACTGTAAAGCAGTATCGCTTCCTCGTATGCCCTCGGAATTCGAGCATAATCAAAATCGTCCAGACGATCCAGGTTTCCTGCGAATTTGTCTAACTGTCCCGTCAACAAATAAAAACCCATCAGGTACTCAAAAGCCATCTGATTACGTCTGTTCTTGTCGAGAAGGTCCAGAAAAATGTTCTCGTTTATGGCCTTAAAATCCCTGTCTATTGCCGGCATCACGCTGCGCAGCCGCTGGACCTCTTTATCCGTTGACAGGTTCGGGTCACGGTCGATTTTTGCCAGATACTCCTTCGCCCAGCCGGCGTCAAACAACGTCTTACTCAGCGCCCCAAGACAAACACGGGCCGTACCCAGGTTGCCCTTGGCCATGTTTACCAAAGCCCGCCGTTTTAGAATTATAGGCCGCTCTCCGTATGTATCCATGCAGAAAACAAAGTAGAATTCCGCCATGTTTATCTGCCCAAGGTCAATGTAAGTGTCAAGCAACTTCCACCAGATAGGTAGATTTGACGGGTCGGGGGACGGCATTAGTCCGGCGGGCTGCTGTTCATACAAAAACATATCGTCGGTCAGACGACCAGTGTGGTATAAAGCGCGGTTGACCGAGTGGTTGATTAATTTGTTGCGAGGGTATCGGGCAGAGGCCTCAAGCACCTGTCGCCACATCTTGTTGCTGGCATAATAGTCCACTGCTATCATCGTCTTTATCATGGCGTTGTGGCAAAAGCAGGCGACCAGCACACCTGCAACAATAGCAAGCAATGGTGTGAGCATCGCCGCATCCTCTCCTGCAGACCACGTTATGAACCGGCCGAGTGGGCTTTGCCCATTTTTTTCAGCGGCTTCGGGCGACACGGTTACTGTCTCCGTCCGGCTGTGCAATACAACCTTGTCCCTTCGCAACAATTCTGCAAGCCCTAAACCAACCATCGTTAATGGCAATAGCAGATAAAGCGTGTAGACCGCCGTCAATTTTATCATTTTGGTCGTGACGTCGTCTTTTTCAACGTGAAGCATAAAGTCGTTGAAGACGTCGATAACGCTAACGTTGAAGACAGCTACGCTCACAATATACGCAACTATCGGAGCCGATAACAAAAAGGTTATGCCCAATGCCGGGCGGCGCCTTAAAAACAGCTCGTAGATTCCGCAGACCACCGCAAACAACAGATACGCCCCGCCTGCAATCACATAGAGAATTATCGACAAGGCCATAAACACCAGCAAATCCGTCGGCCTTCTCTTCGAGGTTGTCCCCATATACAAACGCACAAAACCAAACGCCGCCAGCAAGCCCATCGCGATGCCAAACGGATATATATACCTGGTGTAAAGTATAAGCAGCAGAATCGGCGCCACAAAACATACCAACCTGAGCCGCCGCCCGATTGCCATTTTCAGAATCGACCCGCTGCATTGCCATAGCAGCCACACCTGAACGGTCACAACTAAGGCCCCCGCCCATCCTATGCAGAAAAATTGCGCAAGAAAGGCGCTCACGTAATCAACAAAACCGCCCGGCGAAAAAGCAGACTTGTGGAAAAATTCCCACCCTCGATAGAAAACGGGGAATTCCAAAATTGCCCCGCCGCCGTGGTAGATGAGCCGAAGGTCAACCACCAGCCATAAATACAGATAATACAGGACAAAGAACAGCAAACTTAATGCTGCTGTCCCGGTAATGCCTCCCGATAATCTACGCAACAGACGCATCATCTGTGTCACCCCGGTATATCTCGACCAGGAATATCTTACCACCTGTTAAATTAAGGACGACAAGTACGTCACGCTTCTGTGCCTGGCTCTTCAACACGCGGGTTAACGCGCTATCATATTGTCGTCAAAAATCCAGACCGACTTAGGCACAAATTCGCTTATCGTGGCTGGAATGGCTCTATTTTCGGCTGCGGGGGTGGCGCCTGCGACCATTCACGATTCCCTCCTGGCTTGGCGCTTTCATTGTTTATTTGGCCACATCAGCGCCTACGCCGAGGCGAGCCGTCTTTACCGCGTGGCTGCTGTATCGCCCTCGGGCACAATCGGCTCCCAACGCACCTTCGCCGCTCCCAGAAGCGTCCCCGTCGCGTATGCCAGGTCAACCTGTGCTATCTGGTATTCCGTCAGGGACTTTATCTCAGTGCTTTGGGCGTTTGCAAATCTCGCCTGTGCATCAAGCACATCTGTCGAGGTTCGAAGTCCAAGTTCAAATTGTCTCTTCTCTGCTTCATACAATCTGCCGGCAAGAATTGCATTCTGTCTGCTCGCCAGGATGCTTTGCCAGTTTGCCTCTAACTGGTCAACAGCCGCCAGCACCTCTTTCTCTATCAGCGTCCTGCGGTTCTCCTTGCTGACCAACCTCTGTCTTCGTTGATAAAACGCCTGATTCACCCGGCTCTTCGCCGCCTCGTTGCCAAGCGGCACTAACAGTTTCATCCCTATTATGTGGTCTTCATAATCCCTGTCATAGAGCATATCGTAAGCGTCATTTCGCACCGCCCCCAGTCCGTTAATGTTATACGTGTAATCCAGCGTTACAAGCGGCAGCGCCTGATTCTTGTAATAGTCAACCGTGCTGATGTCCTCTGCAATCTGAAGCTCAAGCTCAAGCATCTCCATCCGGTTCTCCACCGCCGACGCGGTCAATCGCTGCCTGTCAAGCTCATAAAGCACCGGGTCCGGCTCCGTCGTGGGCACGACAACCGTCGGGGTATCCATCGTCAGTCCCGATTCGTTCAGTATCTGCTTAAGCTCCCTCTCCCTGTTGCGCAGCTCGTTTTCCGCTATGATAATATTCTGCAGCCGCTCAGCGACTCCCGCCTCCGAACGTATGACCTCCACTTCCGCCTTTTCGCCCGATTCCACCATCCGCCGCGTCTGTTCGAGCTGCGCCTGCGCAAGTTCATACTCCTTTTGCCTCACCTCCAGCTCTCGCCTTGCCGCATAAAGCCGCCAGTACCCGCGGTCCGCGTCGGCAAGGACGCGTATCACCTCGAGTTTCGTCCTCGCGTCGGTTATCTGACGCTCATATTCCGCTATCCGAATCGAATGTGTGTTCGCCCTTTTGCCCGCCCCTCGCAACAGCGGCTGGCTTATCGAAACTGAGCTTGTCGCAGTGTAGCTTACCGGCAACATCGGATTGAAATTACTCTTGGTCCGGTTGTCGGCAACGTCGAATGACACCGTCCCGCCCGTCCGCAGCGGAACCTGAACACCGAGGTCAACGACGCCGCTCTTGTATGTTGAGGCCTGGTCTGCCAATACCGAAGCGGGCCGGCGCACGTCGCTGTATGACAAATTCGAGAAAAACGCCGACTCAAACTTCGCCTCTTCCGCGCTTACCTGCTGGGCCGCCATCGCCGGTGCTATCAACTGAACCTTCAAATCAAGGTTGTTCGCCAGCGTCATCGCCCGGCACTGCTCTATGCTGAGCTTAATCTCGCTCTCGGCCGGTTTGTTCGCCTCGGCGGGCCTGTTCCCGTCCGCCTTTGGCTCCAGCTTCAGCGTTTGTATTTCCCGCGTTTGCTCCGGCTTTACCTTGACCGCGTAGAACTCCTCCTCCTTCGCAAACTCCTCGCACCCGACCAGGAAAACCAACACACCCAGTGCAATCGCAAAGACAAAACTTTTCACCACTGCTCTCCTATTCATGCCTCAACGCCTCAATCGGGTCCAATCTCGCCGCTTTTATCGCGGGAAACATCCCGAACACTATCCCGACCGTCCCGCAAAAACAAAACGACAGCACCACCGCCCACAATGGTATTTGTGCCATATTCAGCATCTTGTTCAGCGAGCAAATCCCCATCGTCAGCAGCTTGCCCAGGCCAAGCCCAATCACGCCCCCCAGAAAGCTCAAAATGACCGCCTCAACCAGAAACTGCGTCAGTATCGCGCTCCTCCTCGCGCCGACCGCCTTGCGTAACCCTATCTCCCTGGTCCTCTCCGACACCGACACTAACATAATGTTCATAATCCCCACTCCTCCTACCAAAAGTGATATTCCCACAACCCCGCCGGCCACCAGCGTTATTGCCAATGCCACCTGATTGAATTTCGTGAGCGCCAACTGAATCGAATCCACTCTAAATGTGTCCGGCTCACCCGGACTCAGCCGACGTGAATGACGAAGAAAGAATCTTATCTCCGCCACCGCCTCGTCCGAAAGCTCCGCCGACTTGCTCGCCGCCATCGCGTATATAAACGGCTCGCCCATCTTCAGCACCGTCTTGAACGGAATATACATCTCCAAACTTTCCTGCCCGCCGCCGCCTCCTATTACCGCAAAGTCCGCCCTGCGGTCTATCACGCCCACTATCAGGTAACTCCTGCCGCCCATAATCACCATCTGCCCCACGCAATCACGGTCCAGCCCGAGCTTATCCCGCAACAGCTTGTCTATCATGCAAACCTGCCGTGCCTCCATCTCATCGAGCTTTGAAAAAGGCCTCCCTATTAGTAATGGCCGGTTCTCTATATCATACCAGTCCGGCTCAACCCCCATAATCTGCACTCCCTCCACCGATTTTTCACCGTGTCGCACGACGTGCCGCTCTCCTCTCGGCGCTACTTTTGAAAACTTCTCTACCGATGGACAATGCTCCAGAAGCCCGTCGAATTCCCTCGGCCTGAACCTCAGCTCCCACCAGTCGATGCTCCGCTTCGGCCCCGTATCCGGCCGACTGTGCTGTATATATATGCTCTTCGCCCCGAACGTCGAAAGGTCCGAAAGAACCTTCGCCTTGAGTCCCGTCAGCGATGCTATCACCGCCGTCACCGACGCCACACCTATTACTATCCCCGTCGTCGTCAGCACGCTCCTGGTCTTCTTCGCCCATATCTGCCACATCGCCAGATACGTGCTCTGATACAGCAGCCGCAGGAAAACCAGCGGGGCGGTGAAAATCGACCTCATACCCCGCCTCCCTTAATCTTGCCGTCCCCGTAACTGTTCCGTATCCCGTCCTCCTCCATCGACGTATCGCTGCAAATCTTACCGTCCTCCATCCTGATTATCCGCTTGGCGTGCCTCGCCACGTCCCCCTCGTGCGTAACGATGATAATCGTCTGGCCCTGCTCGTGTAGCTGGTCAAAAAGCTCCATAAGACCCTTTGTCGTCTTGCTGTCCAGATTGCCCGTCGGCTCGTCCGTCAGCAGCACGCTCGGCTCACAGACAATCGCCCTCGCAATCGCCACCCGCTGTTTCTCGCCCCCCGAAAGCTGGTTCGGCTTGTGCTTCACCCTGTCCCCGAGCCCAACTCGCTCAAGCGACCTCTTCGCCTTCGCGGCACGACCCAGCCACCCGTCCCTCGCGTATATCAGCGGCAGCTCCACGTTCTTCAACGCGTTCATCTGCGGCAAAAGCTCAAACGACTGAAACACAAAGCCAATCCTCTCGTTGCGTATCCTCGCCAGCGCCGCATCGCTTAACTCCGTTACATCCTCCCCCGCAAACTCGTAACATCCCTCGCTCGGCTTGTCTAAGCACCCCAGCACGTTCATCAACGTGCTCTTGCCGGAACCCGAATGTCCCATCACCGCGACGTATTCGTTCTCCCGAACCTCCAAATCCACCCCGTCAAGCGCGCGAATCTCCTCCACTCCCACGCGGTAAACCCGCCTCACCCCGCGCAGCCGGATAATCACGTCCCCGTTTCTATTACTTGTCTGCCGGCTCATTGACGTCATTAGCGTCCTTTTTACTTTTTACTTTTGCCTTCTCGCTTTTTTCCTTCGCCTTCTTTTCCGCCTCCACCACCTGCTCGTCGCGAACCTTCTGGTCGTGCTTGAGTTTTTCCAGCACCTTGTATGGCCCCACAATTACCTTGTCCCCATCCGTCAGCCCCGACAGGATGACCGTATGTGTCAGGTCGCTCGCCCCTATCTTTACAGGCGTCGCCGTCGCCTTGCCGTCCACGAACCGGTAAACCACCGTCGCAAACGTCTTGTTCTTGTCCACCTCGCTGGCATTTTCCCGAACGTCTAAAGGCAGCTCCTCCACCTCACGCGCCAGCACCGCCTGGCTCGGCACCTTTATAATGTCCGTGTGCCTCTGCGTCTTTATGTCCACGTGGGCCGCCAATCCCGTATAAAGCTTTGCCACGTTGGGGTCGTTATTCAAAAGTATCTCCGTGCGGTAATACCTCGTCCTCGTGTCGCTCCATCGATGCTTTAACGCAATCTCGCTCACCACGCCCTTGAATTCAATGTCTGGAAACGCATGCACCCCTACTGTCGCCTCCTGACCTGTCTCGAGTCCCCCCACGTCCGCCTCGTCCACCTGCGCCACAAGCAGCATCCGCGACAGGTCCGACACCTCCATAATCACCGTCCCGGGATTATTCATCGTCCCCGTCATCACCATTTCGCCCACCTTGGCGTTGACCCGCGTTACTACGCCGTTAATTGGCGATAGTATCGTCGTGTAGCTGAGCATCTCTTTGGCCTCCGCGACCCTCGCCTCCGCCGCGTCCAGGTTATGTCTGAGCACCACCAGGTTCCGTTCCGCTGCGTCCAGGTTGTGCTTAGCGCTCTGGTAATCTGCTCGAAGCGTATCCACCCTGTATTTTACCGAGTCAAAATCCGCCTTGCTTAT
>CAYUIL010000119.1:0-6728 GCA_964444715.1 uncultured Pirellulales bacterium
CACGTCGAAGACAGATTGGATTTTGCGCCGGGATACAGTTTGGCAAGGATGAAGACACCGGCCAATTTCAACGGCAAGACGGTCAAAGCCCTTCAGCTTCGCCAGAAGTATAACGTCAACCTTGTGGCAATCACTCGTGCCGAGCACGCCGCCGACGGCGAAAACGCCAAGGAGGAGATGGTGAACGTTCCTTTGCCGGACACTGTTGTCTATCAGAACGACATTCTGATTTTGGCCGGCGCAGACACAGACCTTGCTAAACTGCCGCAGGAATAAACCGCGAGTTGTTTCAACTCTTTCGATATTTTCGCAGCAAATCGAGCAGGTTAGCCATATCATCGGGCAGGGGGGCTTCGAAGCGGACCGTTCTTTTCGTCGTGGGGTGAGTAAAAGCAATAGTCCAGGCGTGGAGGGCACAGCGTGAAATAATGGGGTCTTCTGGGGCGGGTTCTGCATTTTTCAGTTGCCAGGGATAAACGGGTTTTCCGCCATACATATCGTCGGCTACGACCGGGTGCTTGATGTAAGACAGATGGACGCGTATCTGGTGCGTTCGGCCTGTTTTCGGGGAAAGTTTCAAAAGTGAAAAGCCGCGAAAACTTTCGAGCACCTCGTAAAAGGTGATTGCTTCCTTGCCGGTCTCCGGTCTTATTGAATACCTTTCTCTGATTTTGGGATGGATGCCTAAGGGGGCGTTTACGCGGTCGCGGGTCAGGTCAGGGGTGCCGTGGACTATTGCGAGGTAACTTTTTTCCACCTGCCGGTCGTGGAACTGCTTTGCGATTTTCCACTGCGCAACGTCGTTTTTCGCAAGAATCATAACGCCGGTAGTGTTCCTGTCTAATCGATGAACGATGCCGGGGCGAAATTCACCGAGTGCATTCGGAAATTTTACATCCCGGTCTTCTTCGTCTTCCTCAGCTTTTGCCGAGGCGAGATGGAAGGCAAGCGCGTTTGCTATCGTGCCGTGGATGTTGCCTCGCGCGGGGTGGACAATCATATCGGCCGGCTTGTTGATGACGATGATGTCGTCGTCTTCGTGGATTATGTTTAGTGGAATATCTTCCGGCGGGATTTCCCCGCTCGGCAATTGGGGAAGCGTTATTTCTATAAGGTCGCCCGGGGTGAGCTTAAAGCTGGACTTGACCGGCTGGTCGTTGACTTTAACGCCGCCCGCCTTGATGACCTCTTGCAGCATTGCCCGGCTGAAGTTGCTGAATCGCCCGTGCAGATATTTATCAAGTCGGCGTTCTCGAACCGAACGCCCGACCCGCAGCGTCAACGAATTTTCGATCCTTCGACTTTGCTCAGGACGTGTTTGCAATTTTCGATTTGAAAAATTAAAAATAGTAAATAGTAAATTGAAAATCTTACGGAGAGGTCTGTGCAGGAGATGGCTCCTCGATTACATTCGGAGCGGGCTGTATTTCCGTCCCTCCGGCAGGCGGGGCCGGGGATTCTGCCGCTGCGGCAGGTGCGGGTTCAAGGACCAGTTTCTGCTTGAAGAAGTCCATCGAGGTCAGCCGTTGCTTTGCCGCCGCAGCCGCCGTGGTACCCTCGAAGGCGGCGCCGGTCGCCACCTCATCGTATAATTTCCGTGCCTCCTCGAAGTTGCCAAGCTCTTCCTCACATAATCCAAGCCCGAGGTTGGCAAGTGCTTCGAGCGAACGGTTGGGACTTCGCTTCAGGTAGGTATTAATCGCTTTTGTGTAATTTTCCTTCGCCCGATTTATCTGGGTTGCGAGGTCCTGCTGGCTGACGGTGCCGAGCCGGAAGTGCAGCTCTGTTCGCAGGATTTCCGCCTCCTTAATAAGTGTCATCGCCGCAACTGCGTCTTCTTTTGTGTTTCCTGCGATGTTGTCCAGGTCGTCGGCCATCTGCAAAAGCATATAGGAAACGTCCACGCCTTGCGCCTGGGCCTGTGCGATTTGCGCCTTTTGCTGGGGCAGTTGGGCCATAAGTCCGGTCGCAGCGGTTTGCTCCCGCTTGGCCACCACCGTCTTTTGGTAGCGGTGGTAGAGATACGACAGGGCGATAATAACAACAACCGCCGAAACGTAGATTATCATTCGGAGGTTCTGCTTAGCCCATATCGGCAGATTGCCGAGCCATTCGGCCAGTTCGTTGGTCTTTAGTTCGTGACGATGTTCGGCCCTCATTGTCTTCTCCGTTCAAATCATTTTCCAAAAAGCGGTTACCCGTCGTCTTAGCCCGAGTGAGGATGCTATTCTACCAATGGTCGTTTTGTGTTGCAACAGTTGTGGGCTGGATGTAGAATAAAAGTTTTGGTTAAATTAGGACTTCGGAGTGTGCGAATGGCCAGGGGTTCTGCGGAATTGCGGGCAAGTGTTTTAGTTTGCGTGGTGGTGTTGGGGATGGGCTTTTGCCGGGCCGCGGGGCAGCCGGAGGGGGGTATTCCAAAGGGATTGGAAGGCATCTGGGACCCGGCCAAATACATAAGCGTTGATGAGGTTCGCCCGGGGATGGAGGCCTATTGCCTGACTGTCTATAAGGGAACCGAGGTTGAAAAGTTTCCCCTCGAAGTCCTGAGCGTAGTTCGTGATTTTATGCCGGGCAGGGACGCCATATTAGTTCGGGGGACCGACGAGCGTTTCATTCGCACCGGCCCCGTTGCGGGCTGCAGCGGCTCACCGGTTTATATCAATGGCCGATTGGCCGGAGCGCTGGCGTTCGGCTGGTTATTCAGCAAGGACCCTCTTTACCGCGTCATGCCCATTGCGGATGTACTTCGTGTGGGCGTCGAACCGTTGCCTGTCGCTGGTGACCCGTCACTCGAGCGGCGGGGGCTGGGTTACGAGTCACGGGGGGCCGGGTTAACATTTGATTTTTCGAGTCCCCTCGACTTTTCACAGGTGGAAAGGAGGATTCCGGCGGCTCTATCTTCCGGGCGACTCCGCCCAGCGATGGGCGGGGGTGCGACTGCTTTGCCCAGCCCGCTGGTCGTCTCGGGTGTGCCGGAGTCGGTAAGAGGGGATTTGGAGAGCCAACTGGGACCTTTGGGATTTATGGTTGTTTCCGGCGGTAGCGGTGCCGGTGCCGATGTCTGCGACGTTAACCTGGCTCCAGGTGCGTGTCTTTGCGTGCCCTTGGTGGCGGGTGATATAACGCTCGATGTTATCGGCACGGTTACCGAGGTAAGAGGCGACGAGGTTTACGGCTTTGGCCACGCCTTTTTGGGTTACGGCGAGGTGGATTTGCCGATGGCAACCGGCGAGGTGCATACAGTGATGTCGAGTATAGTGCATTCGTTTAAGGTTGCGACCTCGGCGAAGATAGTCGGGGCTTTGACAATGGACGAGTCAGCGGCGGTTCGAGGCAAGCTCGGCGCCGAGGCGAGGATGATTCCTCTTACGGTAAGGGTGAGCCGATATAACGACAGCCGGCCGAGGCGGTACAATTGCCGGATAGTCGATAATCGGCTGCTGACGCCTTTGCTGCTGCGGGTGGCGATTTCCGGCGCAGTGCTTATGTTGGGCGAACTGCCGCCCGACAATACGCTTCAATACAAGGGTATTGTGGAACTGGATGGGGCCGGTCCGGTTGCCTTTGAAAACGTCTCGACGGGATTTGGGCTGGCCGAAATGATACGCGACAGTATCAGCCCCGTGGCGCTGCTGATGAATAACCCATACAGGCAGGTTCGGATAAAGTCGTTTGACTTTGACGTTCGTGTAAATGAAAAGAACATAACCTCGGCCGTATGGTCGGTGGGGCTGTCTCGTTCACGCGTCAAGTGCGGCCAGAACGTGGACGTGGAGGTGGTAACCGAGTCCTTCCAGGCACAGAAGCAGAAATACGCGTTCAGTTTCGTTGTGCCTGAAAATACGCCGCCGGGGACATATCAGTTGCTTGTCTGCGGCGGGTACGACTACGAGGAGTTCCTCAGAAGGGCGGTGCCGCACAGGTTTGTTCCGGAAAATCTGGACACGCTGGTCGGCGCGATGAACGACATTCTTGCCATCGGCAGGGACGAGCTGCACTGTATTTTGGTGCTGCCGTCGGGAGGGGTGGCGCTGGAAAACGCAGAGCTGCCCGAGCTGCCGGCTACCAAGGCGCTGGTGCTTGGCGACGCCAAGAGAGCGATTGCGATGCAGGCGTTTCCCGGCTGGATTGACAAAAGTGTCCGGACGGATGCGGTGATAATCGACAGGAAGATTATGAACATTACAGTGGAGCAGTAAATTGAAGATTAAAAATAGAAAATCGTCGTGCGTTTTCGTGCTGTTATTTTTGGTTTGCCTTTCGGCTCCCTTCTGCCGGGCCGTAACAAGCAAGGTTACGCGTCACAACAGCAGCCGGGATTTTCTCAAGGGTGAGACAAATGACGTTGTAATCGGCTCTCGCGGCACCATTCAACTGGGCCGGCGTGCAGAGGTCCTCGTGAAACAGTTCGAGGACGTCTGGTCAATCAACAGTATTGTCGTAAGTGGGGACACGGTGTATGTCGGCACCAGCCCCAACGGCGGCGTTTACGTATTCAGCACAGCCGGCTTGAAAAAGATTTATTCCGCACAGTTGACTTCAGAGCCGCAACATCGAGACAGCAACGACGCCAACGAACCGAATGATGCAAATGCCGTCCAGCCCGAAAGGCACCTCGCGAATGAGCACATTTTTGCGATGGCAACGGACGTGGCGGGTCGCCTTCTGGTGGGTATAAGCGGACAAAGATGCGCATTGTGTCGGCTTGAAGCCGGCGAGATGAAGGTCATCTTCGAGCCCAATGACGCCAACTACATATTCGCAATCGCGGTTGACAAGGGCGGCGATATTTACCTCGGGACGGGGCCGCAGGGCAAGATTTACCGGCTCGATTCGTTGGGCAAAAAGGCCGAGCTTGTTTACGATAGTCCCGACAAGAACATACTTTCGCTGGCACAGGGGCCCGACGGTTTTATTTACGCCGGCAGCGACAGTCGCGGGCTTATTTACAGGATAAATCCGCGAACCAAGGAAGCGAAGGTTTTGTATGACAGCGAGCAGCAGGAAATCACCGCGTTGTTGTTTTGCGGCGAGGACCTCTACGCTGCCGCGACATCAGCGAACGTAGTTCAGGCCGAAGCGAGGTTCGCTGTGCAGGCGCCTCAGGCGGGCCGACCCGAGCAGGAGGAACCTGAGGAGGAGCCCCCGGAGGAAGAAAGCAGCAGCGGAACGAAGCTTCAAATTGCCAACACCAAAAAGCCGCCGGCTGAGCAGCCGCCTGAACACAAGGGACCTCTTCCAGTGCCGCCAGGACCCGCTGGGGCCAGTTTCGTTTATAAGGTAACCAGGGAGGGTTTCATTACGGATATATTCAGCGAGACCGCTGTGTTCTTTTGCCTGGCACAGAGTCGTAGCGAGCTTCTGGTCGGGACCGGCAACAACGCCCGGCTTTTTTGTGTTGAGCCGAATTCTGAGGAGCAGGCGATTATTTACGAGGACCGCCACGCATCTCAGATTACGGCGGTTGCTGCGCTGGGTGATAACGTGTACGTTGGGATGGCCAACCCCGCCGGATTAGTAAAGCTGGCCAGGGTGTTCGCCGGCGAGGGCACATACACATCTTCGCTCGTCGATGCTGGCCAGCCGGCCAGGTGGGGCAAGCTTCAGATTGAGGCCGACGTGCCGGCGGACTGTAACGTGCTGGTGGCCTGTCGCAGCGGCAACGTCAAAGACATCAACGACCCGACTTTTTCCGACTGGACCGAGCTTCAGGAAGTTACCGGCCCGGTGCAGCTCGATTGTCCCGTGGGCAGGTTCTGCCAGTATAAACTCGTTCTGCGGGGTAACACCGGCCGCGCCAGCCCCGTTGTCAGGGAGGTTGCAGTGGCACAGACCGTGCCGAATCTGGCGCCGAGGGTGGCCTCGGTCAGCGTCTCGCGGATGGATGCGCCGGCCAAGGCCGGGGTGTTCAAAATCAGCTACGATGCCGGGGACGATAACGGCGACAAGCTGATTTACAAAATCGACTTCAGGAAAGTTGGAAGGGCCGGCTGGATAGAGATTAAGGACGCCGTTGAAGCTGCCAGCTTTGAATGGGACGGAAGGACCGTTGAGGACGGCAGATACGAGATAAGGGTTACGGCCAGCGACGAGAGAAATAACACGCCCCAGACCAAATTGACCGCCAGTCGGGTAAGCGACGCGGTGGTCGTCGATAACACGGGGCCGGTTATCGAGAACCATACCATTAAGAAAACCGGTAAAAGCGTGATGCTCAAAATGACCGTCAGCGACGAGTTGAGCGCTATCGGCAAGATCGAGTACACAATTGACAGCGACGCCAACTGGATGGGCGTTGTGCCGGATGACCTTGTCTATGATACCACAAGCGAGAACTTTACTATTGTCGCGGGAAAACTGGCGCCAGGCCCGCACGTTATCGCCCTGAAGCTTGCCGACGACGTCGGCAACACGACCTACAAGACCTTTGATGTTACCGTCGAAGAAAAGTGAGACGCATTGAATCACAAAAAATCGCTGATACAGTCGAGGCGCTTTGCGTAAAGGTGGCATACGAGCTGCCTGCGGATGTCTTGTCGGCCCTTGAAAAAGCGGCTAAAAAGGAATCAAAGCCACTTGCGGCCAAGATACTCCGGCAGCTTATCGAAAATGCGCGCATAGCGACGGCTGAGCAGATACCGCTTTGCCAGGATACAGGCCTTGCCGTTGTTTTTGTTGAGCAGGGTTGCGAAACGGTAATTGACTGCCCGGCCGGAAAAACGCCG
>CAYUIL010000120.1:0-6656 GCA_964444715.1 uncultured Pirellulales bacterium
GCTTTATGGCACGCGATACCCTTTTCAAAAGCAGAATCTTCGGCCCGCTGCTTTCCTCCGTCAAGGCCATACCCGTCAGGCGTGGTCAGGCCGACATCGCCTCAATCAAAACGATTATCGCCAAATTAAAGCAGGGTGAATCCGTCTGCCTCTTTCCCGAGGCAACCCGCACAACCGATGGCAGAATCGCTGACTTAAAAGGTGGCTTGGCCCTTTTGGCCCGCCGCGGGAACGCCCCCGTCATTCCTGTGCTGATTGATGGCGCCTTTGAATGTTGGCCCAGGCATAAAAAACTTTTTTCTCCCGGCTCGAAAATCACCGTCTCCTATGGCCAACCCATCTCCGCCGAACAGATAAAGGGTATGGAGGATGATGACTTCGCGGCTTTACTTACCGACACCCTCCGAACTATGCAATCCCAAACCCGTATCTCCCAGGGCAAACAACCGTTTAATTATTCTTGAATCCTCATCGGTTAGCCCCCAAGCCTGCCTGGGGGTTTGTCATTCCCGCGAAAGCGGGAATCCAGTATCTCTTCGATGCTGCGATCCAGCAGCTTATTAAACTCATCTGGACGCTCCAGCATAGGGAAATGTCCGACGCCTTTCATTATTGCGACATCGAAAGATGACATATAGCGCCGATTTGCCTCGATATAGGTAGGCCAAAGGTCCGCATTTACACATCTGACCGGCGCCTTGACCTCCTTGAAAATACTTATCATTTTCTTGTCTGCTATTGTTCCTGTGTATTCCTCAAGCGCGCTTATCGCGACCCTCGGCGGCGCCGACGACATATCGTCTATAATCCATTTTTTTAATTCAGGATTCATGTCCTTGACCATCATTTGTTCCACAAACGTCTTTACCGAGGCCTTGAAATCCTTTTTGAATCCGTCGATCCCTATCAGCTTGCTGGCTTCCTCTCTGCTGTACCACTCTTCCACGTTTTGCAGGGTATCGACACCGATAATCCCGATGACTTTCTTCTGCTCCTGTCTCGCCGCCGTCGCGACTATTTCCCCGCCGAATGAATGCCCGATTAGAATCACTTTTTTTGCGTTAACCGCCTCGATTACCGCCTTTACATCCTGCGCGAAATTTTCCACTGAATAAATTCTGCGGCCCATGCTTGAATGGCCGTGCCCCGCCAGGTCAATCGTAACAACTTTATATCTTTTGGAAAAATACGGTATTTGCTCCCGCCAGTACCTGCTGTCACAGCTCCACCCGTGAACGAATACCAATGTTATCTCGCCCTTGCCGTACACATTATAGCTGACTATCTCGCCGTCAAATGATTGAGCGCAGCGGGTCTCTCCGGAAGGTGTTTTTGTCGAACAGGATGTAATGAATATCACCGCTGCGAATAAAATCGCTCGACAGCCGAACACTCGCATTAAAAATGCCTTTGCCATATCCGGATTTTACCCTTACACCGCCCTTTTCGCCAGTGTTACCCTCCAGGTCCACGATGGGATTCTTGTCATTCCGAGCGCAGTCGAGGAATCTATTAAATTTTGTTGCCCGAAGGGCTTCCTTCTTGTGTTTAGCCCGGCAACTTTATTGCCGGGTCGTTAAAATCGCAGGGGCCATTTATGGCAGGGTTGCTCCTCCGTCATTCCCGCAAAACCTGTCCTGAGCAGTAGTCAAAGGATCGAAAATCTTTTCCCTTTTGCCTTTCCCCTTTTTCCTTCTCGTCCGCCTGAGTTTACTCGCCGTAGGCGAGGCGGAATCCGCATCCTTTAATCCGCAACCTACAATCCGACACGTAGCGGAGCGAAGAGCCCGCTTCCGAAATCCGCAATTCCTTTCGTCCTTTTTCAACGTCGTATTTTTAACCACGAAGCTTACGAAGGAGCACGAAGTATTAATTTATTTATTCGTAGTTCTCTGTGTCCTTCGTGGTTTAACGGCTTTATAAAACAAACCTTTTAATTCCGTCTTTTAGTTTTGTAACATTGAAGTTTATAAGCAATCCGACTTTTATTCCGGCAAGTTTCATATATGTAAGAATCTGTGCCTCATGAATCGGCAATACTTTTTCAACACTCTTAAGTTCAACAATAACGCCGCTTTCAACTATCAGGTCAATCCGGTAGCCGGCATCAATCTTCAGGCCTTTATAATCTATCGGCAGCTCCTTTTGTGTTTCGTGTCTTAAACCTTCGGCGGTTAATTCGTATGACAGGCAGCGTTCATAAGCCGATTCCAGCAATCCAGGTCCCAGACTCTTATGTACCTCAATCGCGCAGCCGATTATTTTGCCTGACAACTCGTCAAATTTCATAAAACCTTTTTGCGACAAAATTTATGAGTCAGTTTTTTTATTTATAATTATCTTCGTGGTTCTCCGTGTCCTTCGTGGTTTAACAATTTTGTTTTTTTGGCTAAACCAAAAATGTTCTCTGTGGTTTGATTTTTTTAAGTTAAGACAAGCTCCGCTACTCCGACCTTCTGTCTCGCCCCTACCTGCTCAACGAACGCCTCTAATCGCGTCGTCAGCGTAACGTCCTCCTGCCCGTCGAAGCTGAGATTGAGAATCGGCATCTCACCGCAATTGGCGCTCAATCGTCTCGTCTGCGTACTGACTATCGTCGAAGGCATACACGTAAACGGCATAACGTTCACCACGCCGCCGAAGCCGTCTTTGTGGTATTCCATTATCTTGCCGATGCTCAGTATCGCCTCTCCCTCGAACGAGGCGTCTAAATATGGTTTTGCAAGTTCGATAACGTGCTCGACCGGGTGCTCGGCCAGTCGGCCGAATCTTTTCTCCAACGGCTCCGCCAGCGCCCGTTCAATCCTGTGCTGGAAGAAATCCTGGATTGCATTAGTGAACAAGTTTCTCAACTGTTTTCTTCGCCTGGCCATTTTGCTTCGCGTAAAGTTGGTGTAGTAAACCCACTCGGCAAGCGAGGCGAGGTCGCAGGCCGCCCCTAATTCTTCGAGTCGGCTGATTATGTTCAAATTTGCAAACGGGTGATTCCGCACATAAATCTCGCCTACAATGCCAATTCTGGGCTTTTGCACATTGTGGTTCATCTTGACCGTTGCGAGTTCATCGGCCATTTGTTCGCACAGCCGCACCATATCCGAAAGCCGGCTGCGTTTCTCCACGTGCTCAACCCATTGCTTAAGGCATTTTTCATAAACCTGCTGCGCCTGTTTCGGTTCTGCTGCAAACGGGCGTAAACGCAAAATCAATTTGTGCAAAAGGTCTATGCCTGCGACGGCAGTCCAGATGTCTTTCATAAAGGCACCAAGCCCGGTGCCGTCGAAATTTTGCACAAGGTCCCTGTAGAAATTGCTGTCCTGATTGGGCGCTACAACAAGGGCCTCATCGGCGCCGGCGTATTTGAGAACCAGGTCGTGCATACAGTGATACAGACCAAATCTGCAGGGGCCTGATGCCCCCGGCATAAAAAACGCCGCGCTTTCCGGCTTCACGCCCTCCCTGCTGAGAACATTTAACATCTCTCCGCTGGTAATCGCACAGGGCAGACACTCCTTGCCCGTCGTATATGCCCTCCCACGCATTAGGGCCTGCTCGTCCGCCATCGGCATAACCTCAGCCGGCTGCCCGTATGCCCTCAAACACGCGGCCATCCCGTATGACGCATCGCTCATATACGGCACATACAATGTCCTTTTCACCGCAGAGACCCTGTTTGTTCCTTGTGGTACGAGAGACGAGCCACGAGTCACGAGCGACGGCTTATAGTTCTTCAAGCTTTCCAAAAACGCCTCGATACGCGTAATCACCCCTGCGTCCGCCGAGTGCTCATCAATCTCTAATTGCAGGCAGGGCTTACTGCCCATTATGTCCTTGAAAAACGGCATCAAAAACGAATCAGGCCCGCAACTAAAGTTCGATAGATATACCGCGAAAAGCCGATTGTCTTGTTTGATTATCTCTGCCGCCCGAAGGATTTTTTGCCCGTATGACCAGTAAATCTCGCTGTGCAGCGCCTCGTTGCTCAGCCGGGCCTGGTTGAAATCGAGCATATCCATCGGCATTATCTCGACGCCCGCGCCGGCAAACTTCTTCGGCAACTGCAAGCTTACCCCTTCGTCACAGCCGTTGTATGGCCGGCTCACCAGCACAAACAGTTTCTCATCTGGCCCGACCTTTGACAAAATCTCGCTTCCCTTGTTTCTTAGTGCCTCGTCAAACCCCTTCTGTGCCTCGAATCCCTTTCCCATTGCCACCTGGCTCTTCGTTGGAGAGACATTCAACCGTTTACCCAGTTCGACAAAGGTCTTTTTCGCGAGCTTATCTCCCTCGCCTAATCGAAGCGGGCAAATCAGCAGCTTGCTTTTGCCTAACTTGTCGCCGAATGCCGCCCGGACCTGGTATGGGAACGACTGCACGTAGGGACAAAAATGATTGTGCTTGTTGGCGGGAAAGTTGGCCGTCGTCGAAACTATGCTCGGAAGGAAAATATAATCCACGCCTTTTTCGATTAACTCGACGATATGCCCGTATGCGACCTTGACAGGAAAGCAGGGCTGCGCCGTTGCCGATTCCACGCCCTTGCGAATTGTCTCTTTGCTGGTTCTTCCCGACAGGACAACCTCAAAACCCAGCTCCCGGAAGAATTGCGCAAACATCGGCAGCAGTTGCCACGAAACAAGCGCCATCGGGATACCGATTGTTTTAGATTGTCGGTTCCGCCACACAGATGGCGGACAAGTGCCGATTCCGCCACACGGACGGCGGACAAGTGTCGATTGACGATTGAGACCTGCAAACTCGAGCAGTTTGTCCTGACGATATGCGAAGGCGTTGAAACGACTTTTCTTCTCGTCTTTTTTCTTAATGTTATACCTGTCGCAGCGCGACCCGTAATACAATGGCTCGGCATTGACAAGCTGGACTTTTTTTATCTCACAATGGTTGGGGCAGTGTTCGCAGGTGAAGGATTCCACTGTATAGTCGGAATTGATAAGATTCTCAAATCCTTTGAATTTGCTCTTTTTGGGGGTTTCCTGGGCCATATATTCGGCTGCGATGGCCGCCGCCCCGAGGGCGCCGGTAACCTCGTGATGGTCCGGCAGCATAATCGGCTTGCCGGTCACCTTCTCGAAGGCCGCCCATACCGCCTTATTAAACGCGGTGCCGCCCTGGAAGCATATATTGTCTCCGATTTTGCGCCGTCCGACGACGCGGTTGAGGTAATTTGCGACGATAGAGTAGCTAAGCCCGGCTACAAGGTCTTCGGTGGAAGCGCCCAGTTGTTGATAGCTCAACAGGTCCGATTCCATAAATACGGTGCATCGTTCGCCTAATTTAATCGGCGATTTGCTCGCAAACGCCAATTGTGCGAATTCATCCTTGATGCTGATACCCAGCCGCTGCGCCTGCTCTTCAAGAAATGACCCCGTCCCCGCGGCGCAGGCGTGGTTCATCTCGAAATCCACGACCACGCCGTTGTTTAACGATATGTATTTGCTGTCCTGCCCGCCGATTTCGAAAATGGTATCGACGGCTGGATTGACGATGGCAGCGCCCGTGGCCTGGGCAGTAATTTCATTAATGACTACATCTGCGCCGATGAAGTCGCCGGTGAGATACCGCCCTGAGCCGGTGCTCGCTGCGCCGATGATTTTAACTTTGTCTTTTACCTGGTCGCCGATTGACTGCATCACCTGATGTACCGCATCTAAAGGCCTGCCCGCAGTCATCAGGTAAATTTTTGCCAAGATGCGTTTTTGCCCGTCCATCACTACGGCCTTGGTGCTGAGTGAGCCGACGTCCACACCGATGTATGCTTCTATCGGTTCTGTCGCTTCCGCGAGTATCTCTGAATAGACGTAATTTTGAGGTGGGGGCAGGACGGGTGTTTCGAGCTTGTCCCGGCGGGGTGCGTTCTGAAGTGCAGAACCCTGCTGACTGATATATGCGTCAATCTTTTCGACCAGTGAGTTAGCCGGGATACTATGCTGTAATCCCTTACTCTTTGCGACGAGAATAGCGCCAATAGCGCCGGTGAAAAAGTGCGCATCGGGGACGAGCAGCTCGCCCGGCTTGGTCTCAAAGACCTCCGAGATTGCCCGCACCACGCCTGCGTTGGCCGCTACGCCGCCCGTAAAGACGATTGGTTTGACAAACTCCCGCCCGCAGCCGAGATTGCTTTTCAGATTCCGGGCAAGCGCTAAGCAAAGCCCCGCAAGGATATCGCACATAGGGGTTGCCTGCTGCTGCAGGTGAATCATATCGCTCTTTGCAAAGACAGTGCATCGGCCCGCCATTCGGGGGACATTTTTGCTTTGCAGCGCCAATTGGGCAAATTCCTCTTCGATATTTATGCTTAGGCGGTCCGCCTGCTGGTCTAAAAACGACCCCGTCCCCGCGGCACAGACGGTATTGAGGGCAAAATCCCTGAGGCGCCCGACTCCCAGCCCTTTGTTGAGGAATATGAGCTTGCTGTCCTGGCCGCCCATCTCAATGACGGTTGCGTTCTGTATCTGGGGATAGAGGTGCGATATGGCGGCGGCCTGTGCCGCCACTTCGTTTATAAAGGGAATGCCTAACAGATGGGCCGGCAGCCGGGCCGCGGAGCCGGTCGCGGCGACCGTCTCGACGTTGGCGGGGTTTATGTGTCTGAAAATTTCCTGAAGCTGTATGCGGAATGTTTCTATGGGCTTGCCTTT
>CAYUIL010000121.1:0-6649 GCA_964444715.1 uncultured Pirellulales bacterium
TTTATCCCTCCAGGAGGATTTCCCTGGTGGCCTTCAAGAATTTCAACAATGGACTGCGTCAGTTTCTCCATAGGCACTATTTTACTGTCCTCATCAATAACCTTGAAAGTGGAATAAACTACACTTGCTTCAGTGTCTTGCACAAAGATTTTTCTTGCTACTTCCAGCCGTCGCTTGTCAGAGATGTCATCTGAATCATTGAAGAGAACGATAGGTGAATTATGCTCGTATGCCCATTTTATGCCTAAATTCCGGCAATGACCGGGGCCGTTATTCGTGCGTTTTTTAATGACATAGATTTTATCGGGGTGTTCTGCTTTCACCTCGTCAAGATAATCAATCGCCTCTTTGCACGGAGACAGGTCGTCAACAATTATAAGCTGCCAGTTTGAATCGGTCTGATTGAATATGTTTTCCAGAGTTTCATCCAGATATCTTTTGGTCACTACATTTTCACTCCGCCAGTGAGGCATAACAAATGTGGCGACCCCATCTTTGTAACTCTTAACAGACATTCCGTTCTCCTTTTAATTTCAACTTAGGATGGTTGAATAAATTCCTTGCGCGGCTGTTCCCAGTCGCTTAAGGTTCCTACTTTTAACACATAGCCCTGCAAAAGTCAATATCGACATCTTGCCGAGCGATGGCTATCGTTCCGGCAAGGCCGGTGTTTGACGGAAATTGGGCGGGAGTATTTTAGCGGGAGCGCCAGCCCGCGCAGGGCATTTCTTCAGGTTTGGGCTGGTTCGCAGTCGTCGTTTCAAGTCCCGGCTGGGCAGTTACCTGCCGGTCAACGGGGATGAACTCCTCGACGAATCTGTTGGCGTGGAAAATGGTCACAAGCTTTTCAAATGCAAGCACAGCGGCGATAAACCCCAGTGCCCCGACCGCTTCAGGGTCCCCGGCAATTGTATTAACCAATGCTACGAGAAGTACAACCGACAACAGCGTTTCGCCTAAGGCGTCCATAATACCGAGGGCAGTGTTGCGGGTGTAGAAGTAACCGCCGCCCGGAAAGATAACGGACAAACGCCTGGCTTTGACTTTGTTTTTGAACTCCAGTGAGCAATGAGGGCAGGTATAGAACCCTTTGACCAGCGGTTTTGTGCAACGCGGGCACAGGTGCGCCCTTTCGAGCATAGGGCTTGTCTGGCCTTCGAAAAACAGGCCTTTGAGCAGCTCAGTGACTTTCTTCCTTGCCTTGCCGGAGATGGCCGGAAACTTCTCGGTTCTGCCGTTTTTGTATTCAGCCACGAGCTTTGAGCGTTTGATTTGGAGTGCCGAGCAATCTGCATAGAGAATTTGTGCGATTGATTTTCGATAGGCGAGGTTCGATTTGGTCGGGATGTGGAGGATGCGCTTGTTGGTAAAAACAAACAGGCACCGTTTCAGATGATAAATAATGGCGCCCGTGAGGAGCTGCTCAAGAAGCGATATAGGAGAGCAGCCGGCAGCCACATACAGTATCTTTTCATCCTGTTCGAGGAAGGGTGGAAGGAAGGCAAGCTTCTTCAGCAGTTTTCTCTGCTGCTTTTCAATACGCCGCTTGTAAATGCCTTTGTGATTGGAAAAGGCGACGGTAGTATCGACAGGCAGGCCGAACAAATCCTGAGTGTCGGATTTCTGCATCAGGTTGCCGGGGTGTGTAATCATAATCGACTCCCTTTATTGAGTGGTATCGCTTTAGCGGGAGCGCCAGCCCGCGCAGAGCATATCCTCGGGTTTTGGCGCAGTGCGGTCGGCAAGCACCAAGTCCATTTGCACCTCGACGTGCCGCTGTTTCGGGATGAACTCTTCAACACATTTGCTGGAAAACAGGGCTGTAGTTAATTTTTCGAAAACCAGGACAATGACACACACTGCAATGGCCTGACTGAGACTTTGCGGGGCTTGGGGAGAACTCATCAGGAACGCGGCCAATACCACAATCAGCAGAAACGTAAAAATGGTTTCCATAACAGCATCGAAAACGCCGAGGAAGGGGTGCCGAGCGTAGAAATAGCCGCCTCCGGGGAAAATGATTGAAAGCGTTGTGGCCCACGATTTAGTTTTGAATTTTAGTGAGCAGTGCGGGCAGGTGTAATAATCTTTTATAAGCGGTTTTGTGCATCTGGGGCACAGATGCGTTCTTTCGAGCATCGGGCTTGTCCGGCCTTCGAGCGACATACTTCTGAGCAGCGCCCTGACTTTCTTTCTGCCTTTGCGGCTGATGCAGTGGAATTTCTCGGTTCGTCCGCTCTTGTATCTGGCAATCAGCGTTGAACCCCTGATACGAAGCTGCCGACAATCAGCATACATAATTTGTGAAATTGAACAGTGGTAGGACAGACTTCGCGTGGTCGGTATGTGCAGGATGCGCCTGTTGGTGATTACGAACAAGGAGCGCTTGAGCGGATGAAGGAACGCACCGGTGAGCATTTGCTCGACAAAGGATGCGGGTGAGAAGCCGATTATAACGTGCAGGATTTTTTCGCCGGGCTCAAGAAACGGCGCAAGAGAACCAAGTTTAGCCAACAGCTTCCGCTGACGCTTTTCCACGCGTCGTTTGTATATATCGTTATGGTCCGAGAATAAAACGGCTGTATCGACGCGAAGGCCCGACAGTTCCTGTGCGCCAACCTGCTGGATACGCTTTTCCTTCATATCAATCATCTGAGCCGGCCCTTTGGGCCCCCCTCTTATCATCGAATTTATCGACCAAAGAAGCCCCCGGCTTGCTTAATAAATGGCCTTATGGTCGTGATTTTCCGCTTGCGTCGCGGGGTGCAGGAAGGAAGAGGGGTATTTTGTTCTACGCGGCTTTTGACTATAATCCGCCTGGATTCCCGCCTGTGCGGGAACAACAAAGGGCCTAAGCAATATGCGAGCGGTGATACAAAGAGTTGGCGAGGCACAGGTCCAGGTGGACGGGCAAACAGTCGGACAAATCAGCAAGGGGCTGCTCGTGTATTTGAGCGTGGGCAAAGGCGATAGCGACAATGATGCAGAGTTTATAGCCGACAAACTCGTAAACCTGCGGATATTTGCAGACGAGCAGGGCAAAATGAACCGCAGCATCGTGGATAACGGTGGAGAAATCCTGCTTGTGAGCAATTTCACGCTTCACGGCGACTGCCGCAAGGGTCGTCGGCCCGGGTTTGATGCTGCTGCCGAGCCGGCTATTGCTAAAGGGTTGTATGAGAGAATGGCACGGTTGATTGCCGAGAAGGGCGTGAAGGTCACAAAAGGGGTTTTCGGCGCTTATATGCAGGTAACGAGCGTCAACGATGGACCGGTAACATTCCTGCTGGATAGCTCGCGTTTGTTTTAGCCGGGGCTGACAGGAATATAAAATCACCGATTACAGCCTATTTTGAGGAAAGTGGGGGGAGGTTTCTGTCGAAAGAAATTGAGTTTGTCCGGCGAAATTTAGTTGTGGGCCGGTCGCAGAAGTATATAATCTTGCAGCCGAATTTTGCTTATGTATTTTTTAGAAGGTTCGATTTTGAAGTTTGTGCGACCTTGAGTCGGGTTGATTCGAATTTAGGTTAGCGGTAAATGGCAAAGCGAAAAAGCAGCAAATGCGGACTGACGGCGGCGGAGACAGAGAAGTTCCGGGGACTTCTGGTTGCCAAGCGCAATGAGATACTCGGCAACGTTACTACTATGGAGGATGAAACCTTCAAGAAGGAACGAAGCGAGCTGTCGAGTATGCCCTTTCACATGGCCGACGCCGGCTCGGACAACTTCGAGCAGGAATTCGCCCTGGACCTGATGGACAGCGAAAAGAAACTGCTTGTCGAGATAGACGATGCGCTGAGGCGAATAGAGGAGGGGACATACGGGATTTGCGAGGGTAAGGGTGAATTTATTCCCAAGGCCCGGCTCAATGCGATACCATGGGCGCGATACTGCGTGAAATGCGCCGAGCTGAAGGAGAAAGGCCGGCTGGTTGAGGGTGAGCCGGAGGAGATTGGCGAAATACCCTCTTACGAAGCCGGCACGGAAGGCGAAGAGGAACAAGAGGAAGAAGCCGGCGGCGAGGCCAAACCTGATTTGGGCACCGACCTCGACCGCGAAGAATAATTTATTTCCTCCTCACTCCATCACCATCACACAAATCCATCTCTGTTTGTCAAAGCAAACGCCTGACTGAAAAAATAATGGATTGACGTCTGCCGATTGCAAACATAAACTTGCCCGACTACGGCTCGGTGCTTATATTGCTTATGTGACCGTAGCAATACCTTCGCCGAGACGAGCGATTTTACGTATTGGTGGTTTTTCCGGAGATACAGTCGTGGAAGAAGCAATAACGAAGGCCCAGGGACTAATAGAGGCGATGGAGTACATTCGCAAGTTCCGGGGCAAGATAGTTGTGGTGAAATTAGGCGGCAGCGTTCTGGACGAGGAGTGTCTGCAAAAGAAGCTGCTGACCGACGTGGCGTTTATGTCAACGGTCGGGATACGGACGATTATCGTCCACGGCGGCGGCAAGGCGATAACGCGAGCGATGAACGAGGCGGGTCTTGAGCCGGTCTGGGTCCAGGGCAGACGCTACACCGACGAGCGGACGCTACGGATAGTTGAGCACACGTTAGTGCACGGCGTAAATGACCCGTTGTGCAGGATTCTTAGCGAGCTGGGCTGCCGGACGATGGGGCTTCATACTTTGAGCAGTTGCGTGCTGTTTGCCGAGCCATTGCGTCTCGACGGCGCCGACGGACGCAAAATAGACCTCGGCTTTGTCGGCAAGGTTACGGATGTGAACGGCCAGCTTTTGAAAACGCTGTGCGCGGACGGCACCATACCGGTGATTGCGTCGGTTGCACAGGACAAGTTCGGCGGGAATTTGAACGTCAACGCCGATACCGCGGCAGGCAAAGTCGCCGCTGCGGTCGAAGCCGAAAAACTGGTAATGGTCAGCGACACGCATGGGATTCGTCGCGACATAAACGACCCCAACAGCTGGGTTTCAAGCTTGAACGAGCAGCAGATTAAGGAAATGATTGACGCGAAGATAATCACCGACGCGATGTATCCGAAGGTCGAGGCGTGCTTAGTGGCGCTGGAGGGCGGCGTTAAAAAGGCGCATATTATCGACGGGCAGATTGAACATTCGCTTCTATTAGAGATTTACACCGACAAAGGCGTTGGAACGGAAATTGTGAAGTTAAGAAGTGAGAATTGAGAACGGACGATGACGACGAAGGAAACGATAGAACTTTATAACAAATACGTGATTGCCAATTACAAACGGCTGCCACGAGTGGTTGTGCGCGGCGAGGGTTGCTACCTCTGGGACGGTGACGGCAACAAGATACTGGATATGTTTCCCG
Organism: uncultured Pirellulales bacterium; assembly: GCA_964444715.1. Lineage (GTDB taxonomy): Bacteria > Planctomycetota > Phycisphaerae > Sedimentisphaerales > Anaerobacaceae > Fen-1362. Next base: position 5,319 of record CAYUIL010000121.1, read on the forward strand.
GCTGGGCGGTCAGCGGGATAGGGCATTGCCACCCGAAGGTGGTTGAGGCGCTGCGAAAGCAAGCGGGAGAGCTTCTGCACATCGACAACACGTTTTATTCGGAGCAGCAGGGTGAATTAGCGAAATTGTTGAGCGAGCGTGGCTTCGGCGGCAAATGCTTTTTCTGCAACAGCGGGGCGGAGGCCAACGAGGCGGCAATGAAGCTGGCGCGTATTGCAACTGCCGAGGGCAAATATAAGTTCATCACCGCCGAGGGCAGCTTCCACGGCCGGACGTTTGCGACGGTTACGGCGACGGCACAGCCGAAATACCACGAGGGATTCCTGCCTCTTTTGCCGGGCTTTATCTACGTGCCGTTCAACGACGTGAAGTCACTCGAAGGGGCGTTTAGCGACGAGGTCGCCGCGGTGATGGTGGAGCCGATTCAGGGCGAGGGCGGCATCAATGTTGCGACGAAGGAGTATTTGGAGACAATTCGCCAGCTGTGCGATGAGAACGACGCGATGATGATATTAGATGAGGTGCAAACCGGGATGGGGCGGACGGGCAAGTGGTTCGCCTATCAGCATTATGATGTTGAGCCGGATATTTTAACCTTGGCCAAGGCACTCGGCGGGGGGGTCGCGATAGGCGCGATGATGGCCAAAGAGGAAGTGGCGGACAAACTTGTGCCTGGCAAACACGCATCGACATTCGGCGGAAACTGCATAGCGTGTGCGGCTGGTATCGCGGTAGTCGAGGCAATTGAAGAAGACCATCTGCTGGAAAATGCGGTCCGAATGGGTGAATATGCAAAGCAGAAATTGCTTGGGCTTAAGCAAAAGTACCCAATAATCGAGTCGGTGCGCGGAATCGGCCTTATGATTGGCGTGCAGTTGGCGGGGCCGGGCGGTGAGATAGTCGATAAATGCCTTGCGCGGGGCCTGCGCATAAACTGCACGAACAATACGGTATTGCGTCTTATGCCTGCGATGATTGTTACAAAAGAACAGATAGACGAGGCGATAAATATCCTTGACGGTGTTTTAGGCGAAAACAAATGAAACACTTTTTGTGCATAAGCGATTGTTCGACGGAAGAGTTGAACGAATTGCTCGATTTGAGCAGTTCATTGAAGAAGCTTTATAAGAGCGGCGGGCGGGATTTGTGCTTGGTGTGCAAGGTGCTGGCGATGGTTTTTGAAAAGCCCTCGCTGCGGACGCGCATCAGCTTTCAGGTTGCAATGAGTGATTTGGGCGGCAGCGCGATATTCATCCGACCAGAGGACATCGGCGGCATCGGCAAACGCGAGCCGATTAAAGATATGGCAAGGGTGCTCAGCCGATACGTTG
>CAYUIL010000122.1:0-6600 GCA_964444715.1 uncultured Pirellulales bacterium
GTTAGGGTCGGTAGCCCTTATTTCGCAGGTTTTTCTGCGCAGTATGTTCTACAGTTCGATGGGCGGCTCGCGGAGAAGGTATTCATCGGGGGGCAAAGGCGCGGGAGGAGCGGCGGCGTTGATGTTACTGATTGCCATTCTTGCCGCTGTTCTGGCGCCGATTATGACGCAGTTGCTATATTTTGCGCTGTCGAGAAGGCGCGAATACTTAGCTGATGCCGGGGCGGCTCGGCTGACACGGTATCCCGAAGGGCTTGCAAGCGCGCTGGAGAAAATCGCAAACGACCACGCCGGTCAGCTTGCGACGGCCAACCAGGTAACCGCGCCGATGTTCATCGTCAACCCATTTAAGCGAAAAGGAAAGCGGAGCTTGTCGGACCTGACGAGCACGCACCCGCCTATTTCGGAGCGAATCAGGATTCTGCGGAGTATGTCACAGGGGGCGTCTTTGAAGGACTATTCAGAGGCGTTTGAGAACGTAACCAAGGGCAAAACCATTATGCCGGCATCAGCGCTGACAAAGGAAGATCTTGCTCTTCGCCAGGCGAGTGCGGAGGCAAAGAGTGAGCGGCAACAGCAACAAATGCGGCAGGTCGGCGACATTATGCGAAAGGTAAACGGGTTCGTCTTCCTGCCGTGCGCGTGCGGGCTGACGTTGAAGATACCGCCAAACTACAACGCCGAGGCGGTCAAATGTCCACGTTGCCAGAGGGTGCATAACGTAAAAAGGGTGTGAACCCAAACTAACCACCCTCACCCTGCCTTTAATTCGCCTACGGCGAATAAACCCGAAGCACAGATTAAGTCGGGCTGCCTTTTTGTAGGAGGTTTGGTCGCCACAAGGCAGCCCGACCTTTTTAACGGTACCACTGGTTTCCCCCCAGCCGTCCCGTCTATGATTATCTACCATTACCGGCCGAAATCTGTTTGGACTTTTTAGTAAAGTTGCCACCGGTTATCCGGTAACAGCAATTATACAGCAGAACGGCCTGTGCCTGGGCAATGTAAGGCATTTGGACTCCAGAAATCAGGGTTCCCCCGACCGTCAATCCTGCCCGACGGGCATAATTCAAGCAAAAACCCCCGGTAATCCGCCTGCGGCGGATAAAAACCGGGGGCTAAATATAAGCAATACTGTTCTGCAAACCTCATTCAATTGTTGTTGAATCGCCGGGTTTGAGGACTTTGACTTCGCAGGCGGCTTTTTTGGCGAAGTTATCGGCGTCGGACTGGCTGCCTACGATGTCGCCATAGTGATAAGGGATGGCACGTGTGGGTTTGAAGGTTTTAGTCGCCTCGGCAGCCTCGGCTGCGTTCATTGTATATGTCCCCCCTACCGGCAGGAGTGCAAGGTCGATATTTTTGAGGGCATTCATTTCGGGCGTCTGGTCGGTATCGCCTGCGTAATAGATATGTTTGCCGGCGATTTCGATGACGAAGCCCAGCCAGTTATTGGCCCTGGGGTGAAACTTTTTCGCGATGTTATAGGCGGGGATGCCGGTCAGCTTGACACCATCAGCGTCGATTGTCTGGCCGGGTTTCATCACCTGGCCTTTACCTTCCTGCTGAATGACGTCTGCGGAGGCAATCAGCTTAGTTGCCGGGGCCGAGACCCTGGCGATATCACCAGCGGAGTAATGGTCGGAGTGGCTGTGGCTGACCAGCACGAGCGTCGCATCGTGCGCGCCGTCTTTGAGTTTCCACGGGTCGATGTATATGACGGTATTGCCATCAGAAATCCTGAAACTGGCGTGTCCCAGCCATTGTAATTTCACAGTCATAGTTTTCTCCTTTCCTTTTTGACCAGCCGGCTCTTCCGCGAGAGCTTGTCCGAACACACAAAGCATCAATCCTAAAATACCAACCGCGATTATTGATTTCCAGGTCCTCATTTTTTTCTCCTTAAAGATACAATCCCAAGCAAAACCTCCAAACGCATAGACCAAAGATTACTCAAAATATGCGGTTGCGTCAAATCAAATTGTAAACCGCCGGGGGTTCTCCGATGATTAACCTGCCTTCCGAGTGCCGTTACACCGGCAAATGGCTTGCAATTTACGGACAAATCGAGTATAATAACAATATTGACCCGTGGCGATTTGGCGGCCAGCGGCGATTAGCGAAATTCGGGGCGGGTAACCAATTATCCATCGAAAATGAACGAAGAATTAGACGTATTAAGTTATCAGCAGCGAAGGCCGAGGATTCATATCCTGACTCTGGACCGGGTTCTGGCCGACGATATTTACGAGCGGCTGCACTACGACAGCAGAACGAGATTCTACGAGCAGGTTGTGCCCAAACAGGCGCAATGGCAGGAGCGTATCGAGGAAATCGAGGCAGCGGCGGAGCAGACGATTTCGTCCCGTCTGCTGATAATGGACGTGCGCAAAATCACGCTGCCAAAACTGCAACAGGCATACAACAAAATCATCGGGTATAACCGCAAGGACCTGAACAGGTTATGCTTTACGGTGCTGGTAGGCGACGGTCCGCTGAATCTTTTTCAAGCAGGGAAATTCCTCGATGTGTTTGTTCCGTATCTTGCCGACCAGAGGGTGGATTATAATCCGGCTGTATTTTTCTTCGACCCGTTCATTCACTACGAGCCGGAGGAGATTGACTCATCAATGGATGAGACGTTTGTGCTGCCGAGGCAACTGCCCAGGCAATTTGCGCCTTATTTCCCGGAAGAGGGCGTAACGGTGGATTTGGCACGGCAATTCTTTCGGGCGGCGGGACAGAATGAAGCGGTAAAAAAAGAGCGGCTTAAGGTGCTTGCAGCGTTATATATGAAAAGGATTGCAGAGCAATTCCCGAATGACAAAGGGCGTCTGCAGGCACTTCTGTCCAAGAACGGTGTGCAATTAGCCAGCGAGAAGCTGAATTTGTATCCGGTGTTTTTTGAAGAGTGGGTTCACGAGCTGATGCAAAGGGCCGCTGCACCCGCAAAATGAAGCGAGATGCTTTCAAGCGGCCCCCCATCATTTACATCGCCAAGCAATGCGCCGGTCGGCCCTATTTGGACCTGACGCCAAGGTTGTTGCGTATCTGCTCGTAAATAACCCGAGAGCGTTCCTCATTACCAAGCGGACCGACGTGAATAGTAAAGTCCGTTGAGTTGTTTTTGCCCGGCTTAATCTCCACAGCAACTATTTTCCTATCGGCTCCTGTGGCGACAACACGAGCAGCAAATACATCCTTTGCCTGGTCAGTAATCTTCAATTCGAGCTTGTTGACGGCGGCCACAGTGGCATCGTATACGGCGGCCAAATCCCGGCTCGAATTGGCATACAGCTTGCCGGCAGACCATACGCCGGAGTCGGTGCTGACGATGGTAGGGGTACAACCCCACATACAAACCAAGCCAGCCAGAGCAGCGAACAGACATAATTTTTTTGTTAGCATTTTTTGTCTCCTTACCAAATCCGCCCGGTGTCCACACCGGGCTTCCAGATACAGTTTCCAGGACCGCACAAAACGAACTTCAAAACCAAGCCCCAATACTGTTGTTGCTGGAGATATTCTACACAACCGGAAGCCAATAGTAAAAGTCCAAAGATAAAAATAATTGTGACACCGGTGATGTTCAATAATGATGGGGCATATCGAGACACAGGGCGTCCAATCTGCAGAAATACAACGAAGGACCACGTCGGACAACGAACCATTCTGTCACCTGCCAATAATCCGCTTTCGCAGGTTCGTCTCCACAGCAGTAAAAGCTAAATGCTGTCAGTCAATTTTGCTCCCACACTATACGCTCGCACAAGGTCTTTTTGGTTCAGCGTGAAACGGGGCTGCTGAGCAACCATACCGAAATAAAGCTGAGCAATAACTTTTGCGCCGAGGCATTGCGCGGTCATTTTTAGTGCGCCTAACGCCGGTCTGAAGAAGATTTTCCCTATAAAGGCAGGTGCGCCTGAAGAGGTTACAAGGACAGCCTTTTTGCCTGATTTGGCGACTCTGAACTTTGGTATGGTTGAGCCCCAGGGCCAGTAGACATAAACGAGGAGGCGTTCGAGGAATTTGCGGGTTACGGCGGTAATATTGAAGAAGTTTATGGGCGAGGCGATGACCAGACCGTCGGCAGAGTCAATTTCAGCAAGTATTGCAGTCATATCATCGTTAAGAGGACAGGTTCCTCTATGGGGGCCGGGCTGCTGGGTGCAGGTTCGGCAGTTGGTGCAAAACTCGATGTGTTTGTCGATAAGGTAGATTTTCGAGGTTTGAACGCCAGCGGCCTGAGCGGCCCTGAGCATTTCGTCAACGGCGGTGTCGGTCACGCCAGCTTTACGGTAAGTGCCAACAATGGCAACTATTGTCTTAGACATTAACCCGACGGCGATTAACGCATTACCCAGCGTTTTGATTCGAATTTGAGTTTTTGGTCGGAGCGAAAGGCGGGGTCGCCGCCGATGGTATAGCTGAGTTCGAGGGTTTTCCGCAGATAGATTTTGACGGGGCTACCGTCCTGGTCTTTATCGACGGGATGGTCAACAACGATGGTCTCGTTGCTAAGGCCCGAAATGAATATATTTACGGCCTTGGCATTGGGGTCGAAATCAGGCCAGATGACTGCGATATCCATAGTATTGTCTTCGCTCTGGAGGACTTTATTGCCCGCGTTTTCGAGAAGCTGGAGGAAAGGGTACCTGCCCTGATGGCGGTTCTTTATTTTTTCAAACAGAACAGCGGATGTTCCCTTGACGGCGGGGACAACCTGAAAGGTATCGGTTATCAACTCACAGGCGGGGTAGAAATCTACATCCTGACCCGACTTATTGGTTAAGGTCTGTATTGTATACCAGAACCGCTGCTGGACAGCGCCTGGAAGGACAATCTGCAGGGGTTGTTCGAATCGCACCTCGAGGGTCCAGTCGCTGGGTTTGGGCACGATAGCCGGCTCAGGGGCCCCAAGAGCCAGACAGTTCATAATAACTACCACCATTACGCTGGATGTAAGCAGCTTCATCATTAATAGTATTATACATCCAGTCCGCCAAAAAGCCAAGAGGATTTCGCGGCAATAACGATTCGAGGGACACCTCTCAAGGCAGAATGGGTTCAAACCGCCATATATTCCAAGCGCCACCCCTATTAGACCTGAAATAGATAAATTTGCCCGTATGGTCCCAGCAGGGGCTGTCGTCCCATGAGCCGTTTGTCGTCAACTGTGTTTTCTTTGAGCCATCAGCCGACATCAACCAGACGTCATAGTTTTGCCTTTTTTGCGAATCAAGCCCTTCATTTGAGTCAAAGACCATCCACTTGCCATCCGGGGACCAGGCCGGACTTTCGGCATCATACTCACTGTTCTGCGTCAGTTGTGTTTCTTCACTTCCATTGGAGTTCATCACCCAAATCTGTTTCTTTTTGCTTAATTTGTCGATGCGCACAAACATAATTTTAGCACCATCGGGTGAGATACGGGGTGACTGGCCCTCTCGCAATTGCGTCGGCAATGTCCCGTTGGAATTTATTGTCCATATCTGGGATTCCTCAGCATCTGGAGGGTTGGACGCATAGGCAACAAAATTACCGTCTGGCGAGACGGAGGGTGAGTAATCCTCGGCAAGAGTGTTGGTGATATTGGTGATTCCGCCGCCGCCGTCGACCTTAATCCGCCACAGCGTTGGATTTGCCCTTGTCCGGTTGGAACTGAATATGAAGTATTCGCCATCGGGCGTAAACGCCGGGAATAAATCTCGCCATTTGCCGTATGTTACGCGGGTCTTCCCAAACGACCCAACTGTTGTCTTCCAGATATTACTGTATGAAGTGTGGTCGCTTTCTTCCATAAACTCGCCGTAAACCAAGATGTCACCGCGTGGCGATAAGACGGGGTCCAAGATTTTAAGATTGGGGTCCTCGTTATTCGTAACGCGAGTAACGGTTTTCACCATAGGCGACCTTTCGATAACTTCCAGATACGCCAACGTCGGCATCCGAACAACAACAAGTTTAACGCCCCTTTCGGTAGGTTGCGGCACGACAGAAACAAGCTCAACAGATACAACCTCTATCTTCGTCAAAGGAATGAGATATTCCTGTGTATCCAGCGGCTCAAGGCGTATAACTTTTGGGCCATCATAATATCCCTGGAGTTTTGCGACGACCTCGTGCTGCCTGGTATCTGCAAATGACAGTTTTTTGGTCAACGGGCTGATACCGCTCTCCTGGCCGTCTATGTAAATCTTCGCCCCGGACGGCTCCGTCGCAATTCGCACCGTCTTAGCTATCCTTACAAGTGAAATGGAGTAATTATTCTGATCAGCCGGTTCATACTCCACCATTACTTCTCCGTCACGGTATTCTTCCCCGGCTTTGGCTACCACCCTGAACACTTTGGTATTCGCGAACGACAACTTCTTTGTCAGGGGACTTATGCCGCTTTCCTCACCGTTTATAAATAGTTTAGCCCCGCTCGGGTCGGTGGTGATAGTGACCATCTTCTCACAACCGCAAATGACCAGCAGGGCTGCAAGGGTAAGACCCACTGACAAGGTTTTAATACCATTCGTTTTCATTTGAATACCTCCTACTTAAGTATTCTCCCATATTATTACCACAAAACAAGCACGTAACCAGTGACGTCGA
>CAYUIL010000123.1:0-6546 GCA_964444715.1 uncultured Pirellulales bacterium
TTTGAGGGTCAACGAATGAGATTCGGCGACCAAACTGCTGTTGGGATAGATATATCGCAGGACCGGATAAGTATGGTGCTGTTGAAAAGCGGCAAGAACGGTCCGGAGCTGGTCAGGTCGGCTGTTGTGCCTATGCCGGAGGGAGCGGTAAAAGACGGCAACATTGCAGATGCCGTGCTGCTTTCCAAGGCGATAAGAAACCTGAGGTTTCGCAACAGGATATTGAGGACAAAACGTGCGGCGGTTTCGCTGTTTGCCAAGCCCGTTGTGACGCAGATTATAGATATGCCGAAGCAGGTGCCATCGAACATAAGGCAGTTTGTGCACAATGAGATCAGAAACTGCGTGGCGCTGCCGAGCAGAGATATCGCACTTGATTTTTGCGGAATCGGCTCAACCAAACGAGTTGCGGGTTCGACAAGCTCACCGCAGGCCGACAAGAGGGTGCTTGCAGTTGCGGCTGAGAGCGCCAGAATGGTCGAGCTTGCACGGCTTTGCAGCCGGGCCGGTTTTAGCGTTGAATCCATTGAACCATCCCTGCTTGCGTATTTGCGGGCCATTTACTCGCAGAAAGTGGTCGGCAAGAGTGGGAGCAATGTGCTTATAGCCATGTTGCGAGGGGCGGTCCTGACACTATGCGTGCTCAAAAACGGTTCAGTTGACTTCATCAGGACAAAGGAAGTTTCAGGCAGTTCAACGGATTCAGTTGATTTGAACCGCTGGCTGGTTGAGGAATTGTCGGAGGTCGTCAGGTTTTACGATATTGAAGTTCCTGAAAGTGCGGGCAAATGGGAAATCACCCTCTTCGTGGATGCCGCGCCCCCGCTCCTGTCTTCCGACAGGAAGACGCAGGGGCCGGGTGGTGTAGAGGAATGTCTCAAATCTAAAATCCAGACGGGACACCTGCAGGTCAGGACGATTGAAGATGCTTATATGGATACGCCTGTGGTTGGTTCTGCAGGAGATAAAAAGGAACAACCCTCGCCGGTGGCTGTCGGGCTTGCGATGGAGCTCCTGACGGCACAGGGGGACGATGTGAGGATAAATCTGGTGCCGCCGCAAATAGCGCGGGTAAGGGAGGCCAAGAGGGATGCTCTGATTGCTGCCAACGCTGTTGCCGCGATGCTGTTGATTATGGCGCTGGCCATTCACGGGTTTGCCTGGATGGTTGAGCGGAAAAGCCGCAGTGCCGTCACAAAGGAACAGCTTATCACAGGACAGGACGCCGAGGTGATGGTCGAGCAACACCAGCGGTTCGACGCCAGGTTGAAAATGCTGTCGAGCCGGCTCGACCGTATCGCACAAATATCGGCGTCGCACCGCGATGTTAACTGGGTGGAGTTGTTTGACGAGATACGCAAGGCCACGCCCCGCTCGGTGCGCATAACGGGGCTGTCCTGCCAGGATGGCTCAAGGATGCTCATCGATGGGCTTGCGATATCGAACGAGGCGGTCAGCTCGTTCGTCAATTTACTTGAGAAATCGCATAACATCACGTCGGTTACTCTGTTGGAGGCCTACAGGCGGGACGAGCAAAACGGATTGATAGTTTACCAGCTTAGTTGTAAGTTGGGTATTAGGAGTGGTAAAGCAGACAATGTTGGTTGACAAAATTGTTCAACTTGAGCGTTCGCACAGGCGTGTTTTGCTGATTGCACTGGTGGTCGTTGCAGCAGTGGGGCTGTACAGGTGGATACTTGCCCCATACAACGGTCAGCTACTGGCTGCGCAACAGTACGAATCCGCGCTGGATAGCGCGATACACAAAACCGATGTTCTGAGCACAACACTAAAGGCAAAAAGGGCGAAGATAGAAGAGTTGACAAGAGAATCTGCTCGGCTGCGAGACCGGTTATTTACGCCGGGTGAGGCGAGGAACTTCTTCGCTTTTTTGCCGGCTGTTGCCCACCGGGCCGGCTGCGCCATTCAGTCGGTCAGCTCTGTCCCTGAGCAACGGGGCGGTTCTCAAAGCCAGCCGGAGGATAGCTCGGGTATAATCGGCAAAAAGGCCGTTGTTACCGTTATCGGCGGATACAATAACATCGTCGGGTTCCTTAATGAGCTGCAGACCGCTGAGCGCAAAGTATGGATAGAGTCGGTGAAGCTGGGAACCGGCGACAATCTTGGCAAGCTGAAATGTCAGGTGGTCCTGACGATTTATTGCATCGATAGTCTGGAGACGACTTTGTATGAATGAGCGAATGAAAAAAATGATGGTTTTTGGTATTCTCGTTTTGGCAGCGGGTATCTGTCACGGCGTCGAACAAACCGACGATGAGGCGGCGGTCGTTGCTCGTGACGACCCCTTTGCCGGCGGTTTTGGCAAGGTTGCTCCAGAAGTCCAGGTGGTTGTGCCGGTCAATGCAGAACCGAATAAGTCGAAACCCTCGCTGTTCGTGCGGACAGTAACATTAAAGTTTCTCAATGCTGCGAACCTGAAGAACGCTTTGGCCAAGATGTCTTCCGAATACGGGAGCATCGGGGTCGATGACAACACAAACTCGCTGATTATCTGTGATACAGAAGAGAACCTGGAAAAGATTCTCACTGAGATAAAAAAGGCCGACCAGACACCAAAACAGATAATGATTGAAGTCGTCATCATTGATGTCAAGCTCAAAGACGACACCGAAATCGGAGTTGACTGGGACCTTTTGACCACTGTTAATAAAGATTTTGCTTACCGCCAGAGTTTAATTTATCCCTACCGTATGGGTATTATACCGCCGACATCTGCCAATATCGATGCTGCGACCGCCTATCAAAACCTCGGGCTGGGCAGTGAGCTGGCGATTGTTAATGATGACATTCGTAGTGTGGTTAATGTGCTGCAGGAAAAGAGAAATGTGAGTATTCTCGCAAGTCCGCGCGTGATGGTTGTGAGCGGCCAAAAGGCCGACATAAAGACCGTCCAGGAAGTTCCATATCAGGAAGTTACACAGTCATCTTCCGGTGGTGGAGGTGCCAGCGCGATTACATCGACCCAGTTTAAGGAAGTCGGCGTCACCCTGGAGGTCAAGGCAACTGTGATCGATGACGGGAAAATCCTGTTGGTGATAAAACCCGAGCAAAGCGCCAGTACGGGGGTGTCAATCGGTGGCGTCCCGATCATCGACAGGCGTCAGGCCAGCACCACGCTGCTTATGGACGACGACCAGGTGGTTGTGATGGGCGGGTTGAGAAGGAAAGACACACAAGTTATCAAGTATCAAGTGCCTTTGCTGGGCGATTTGCCGCTGATTGGTTTTATCTTTTCGGATAACCGGACCGTGGTGGAAAACTCGGAGCTGCTTGTGCTTTTGTCGCCGCACGTGTATAAGGGCGAGCCGGTGCCTGCGGAGGCAATGGCAAGGTATAACCAGTTGAAGAGCGGCACCTTGCTCACGCCTTCCGGTGAACCGCAGTCGCCGGATGGGATGAAGAAATAACCGGCGGATTAACTTGGCAATTTTTTGCTAATTAGACGAGTATTTTAGGTCGATAAAGAGACATAACAACGGTTAGATGAGCGGGGGACAGAAAAAGGAGAAATAGTAATGTTTGGCTTGTTCAAATCGGGTAAAAAGGCGGGCAAAGTGAAGATACTCATCGTGGATGATGAGCCGGATTACGTCAGCACAATCAAGCAGCACCTCGAGTGGAGCAACTACGAGGCGGTAGTGGCTGTCAACGGCAAAGAGGGGCTGGAGAAGGCGGCGAGTGAGAAACCCGACTTAATCCTGCTGGATACGAGTATGCCGGTGATGAACGGCCACGAGACGCTGGAGCATTTGAGCAAGGACCCGCAGTTGAAGAACATACCGGTGATAATGGTTACCGCCGCCTGCGAGGTGGACGATATTGCCACCGCCTCCTCTTTCGGCATCACCGATTACATCGCCAAGCCGTTCGACTTTGCCGAGCTGAAAGAGAAGATTGCCGGCGCACTGGAAGGCAGAAAGGCGCTGAACAGCGTGTAGTTCCAGCGTGACTTGTGGTTCGAGTGATGAGTCACGAGGGCCGAGCGACAGGTTCGGGCTCGCGGACGGCTGATTTGATGGGCAGCAGGAAGTGGAAAGTTGTGCCCTTGCCGAACTCAGATTCCACCCATACCCGACCCCCATGTTTTTCCACGATGTCTTTTGATATGGCAAGGCCGAGACCTGTTCCGCCGGTCTTGCGGTTACCGCCACTGCTGAGCTGTTGAAACTGCCGAAAGAGTTTGGGCAGGTCTTCTTGTTTGATTCCACAGCCGGTGTCGGACACTGAAACGCGAATCGCGTTTTCTATTCTGCGCGTTGCGATTGTGATGCTGCCTTTTTCGGTAAACTTCATGGCATTGCTGACGAGGTTGGTGAGCACCTGAATCATCTTGTCGCTGTCGAAAGTGACCTTGGGCAGGGTATTGTCCAGCGCCAGCCGGAAATCGACACCATTTTTCTTTACGGTTTTCACCATCGTGTTGTAAACGGTCTCGATGACGTTGTTAATGGAGTTATCCTGCATATTGAATTTGGCCCTGCCGGATTGCAATTTCTGGAAGTCCAGGACATCGTTGATAAGCCGAGCAAGGCGGTCTATATTGCGCTGGGCAATTTCCAGAATCTCTTGCTGTTTACGCTTAACCCGTCCCGCCGCCCCATCCATAATGAGGGCGATATCTTCCTTTATTATGGTCAGCGGAGTGCGCAGCTCGTGAGAAACGGTGGAAATGAACTGTGATTTAAGGTCCATCGCCTCTTTTATTTTTCTGTCGGCCTCCTTTCGCTCGGTGATATCCCTGATGACACCGATGGAGCCGGTTACTCTTCCTTCGGGGTCTTTCAATACACTCAGCGACACATCGACGTCTATTATCTCTCCGTCCTTCCTGGCCATCTGGGTTTCCAGATGGTGCTGCATTCCTTTCTGCCTTACGTCATGTGTTCTGATTTTTTCCCACTCTCCCTTCGGATAAAGTGACTGAATTGGTTTGAGGTGCAAATCTTCTTTGGTCATAGCAAGCAGCGCTTCGGTGAACTTATTCCAGGAGATGAGGCGTTCGTTTTCGTCGGCCATTGTAATCGCCACGGCGGAGTTTTCGAAAATGGTTCGGTATCTTTCTTCGGCGAATTGCCGTGCTCGTTCGGCCTCTTTGCGTTCGGTAATGTCCTCGTAGGTTCCGAGGATTCCTACTACGTTGCCTTTAGAGTCGTGGAGGGGGACCTTGTTTGTATCGACCCAGGCCTGTTTGTCGTCTGCTTGTAGTTGTGATTCTATGATGTGGTATTCGGGCGTGTTGGTTTCCATTACGTGGTTGTCAACCTGTTTGTAGTGGTCGGCTTCTTCTTTGCGCCAGCACAGGTCGTGGTCGGTTTTGCCAACGACCTCTTCCGGCGCAGACAAGCCGGCGTGTCTGGCGAAAACCAGGTTACACCCGAGATATACCGAATTACGGTCCTTCCAGAACACCGCCTGCGGAATGCTGTTCATCACTAATTGCAGCATTTGCTGCGATTCGCGCAGCTTTTCTGCGACCTTTTTTCGCTCGATGGCATAGAGGGCGGTTCTTACGAGGGAATTTTCCAGCGCGGGGCCTTTGACCAGAGAATCGGCGGCGCCGCACTTTATCGCCTCAAGTCCTGTCTGTTCATTCTCAAGGCCTGTGAGCACAACAATAGGTGTGTTGGGGATTGTTTGGCAGACTTTCTGGACAGTCTCTATGCCGGAGCTATCTGGAAGCCCGAGGTCGAGCAGCACGACGTCGTATTGGTTTGTGTTGAGGCGGTTGATGGCCTCTGACAAGCTGCTGACCGCGTCCATGTTGAATTTGGTGGGGCCGGTGCATTTGGCCAAAACACGCTTGGCTAATCGAACATCGATTTCGTCATCGTCTACCTGTAAGACTCTTATCTCGCCGTTCATAAAATGTCCGATAACTAATGATGCCCGCCTACATTACCTCCATTCCAGACGATTCAATTATCGGCAGATTGCAGGTGCGATTTTAGAAGAAAAATGCGTTTTGGGGACGAAGAAGGCGATTGCGACCCTCCGAACAACTGAGACGGCCTGCTCGTCATTTTTGTTTTTCTTCGAGCAGAGTTTGCGGCTTGGCTATGATATGGATACGACGTTTCTTAGGTAGCACTTTTGCGGAGATTTCCTCTTTTTGGCCGGGTCTTAATTCAAGTTCGAAAGTATCTTCTTCAAAATAGTGATATTCCGGCAGATTGTCACTGTAGATTTTAAGTGTCCATTTATCCGGCCGCAATTCCTCAAATACGAAACCTCCCTGGTCATCTGTATCGGTGCGTCTTATTTCTGAGTTGCTCTTAAGTTCTACAATTGCATTTGCCAGCCCGTGGTCTTCAACAAGTTTGGTGTCTCCATTGCTGCTGCTGTAATTTGCAACAACATAAAGTCCATTGGTATCGCGGGATTGTTTGCCTGGCGGTATTTTACTATGGTTGTTTTGGTAACCATAGACCATAATCCGGCCTGAAAGCCGGGCGGCTCGTGTTACGGCTATGTCCACCGAGGTTTTTTCTCCCCCCTGAACAGCTAACTCGATGGGTGTTTTTTGGG
>CAYUIL010000124.1:0-6401 GCA_964444715.1 uncultured Pirellulales bacterium
CCCAGTTTCCGCAACTTCCTAAATTGGCTGCCGAAAAGTCCGTTCTAATTTCACCGCTGGGCCGAATGGGCTGGCACGCTGCAGACCCGGATGCGCTTGCCCGGCAGGTCGAGGGTTTTCTTCAAAAAGCTGCCGTCCAGCAAAGCGATGATGTTATCGCCCTCATTAGCCCGCACGCCGGCTACGCATACTCAGGACAGACCGCCGCCTTCGGCGTTAAGGCCGCAAAACGAAAATATACTCGCGTCATCGTCATCGGCCCCTCGCATCAGGTCGCTATGCAGGACGTCCTCAGCGTCCCTCGCGCAACTCATTATCAAACGCCGCTTGGTGAAATCCCCCTCGATGTTGAGTCCATAGAAAAACTCCTGCAGCATCCCATTTTTCAGGATATCCCGCAGGCATACCGAACCGAACACAGCGTTCTGATACAACTGCCGCTGCTGCAGTCCGGTTTGGGCGATTTTAAGCTTGTCCCCATTGTTGCCGGCCAGTGCTCACCGAAAACGGTGCAACAGGCGGCATCAATCCTGAAATCGCTCGTCGATAGAGATACACTTGTCGTGGCCAGCTCTGACTTTACCCATTATGGCCCTAATTACGATTATGTCCCCTTTGACCAAAACATTCCCGCCGAACTCAAAAAGCTTGATATGGGGGCTTATGATTACATCGCAAAACTTGATAGCGCCGGCTTCATCCGATACTGCGACAGAACCGGCGCGACTATCTGCGGCCGGGTCCCGATAGCGATATTGCTCTCAATGCTCCCGTCCAACTCAAAAGCCGAGTTGCTGAAATACGCAACATCCGGGGAACTGACAGGCGATTTCACCAATTCCGTTAGCTATTTCTCAATCACATTCCACGGCGCCTGGCAAAAACAAGCCGGCCCCGAGCCAAACCAGACCGACAGCACACTGACCCAACAGGATAAGCACAACCTCTTGCTGCTTGCCCGCAGAACAATCGAATTTTATCTGCAAAATGGGCGAGTCCCCACTCCCGAACAATTGGGCGTTCCGGTAAGCGAGGCGATGAAGGTGTCTCGTGCGGCCTTTGTGACGTTGGAGAAAAACGGGGACTTGCGGGGCTGCATCGGCGAGGTCTTTCCAAGCCAGTCGCTTTATAAATCGGTCGTTGTCAACGCGATCAACGCCGCCGTTAACGACCGGCGATTTTCACCCGTTACGCCTGGCGAGCTTGCCGAAATAAAAATTGAAATATCCGCTCTCACCGTGCCTGCTCCGATCGCCTCATACAACCAAATCAGAATCGGCACAGACGGTGTTGTCTTGAAAAAAGCTGGCCAGTTGGCGCTGTTCCTGCCGCAGGTCGCCCCTGAGCAGCGCTGGACCCTCGCAGAGATGCTTACGCATCTGTCACTAAAGGCGGGGCTTCCCGCCGACGCCTGGAAAGACGGCGCAAGTTTTCTCACCTTCCAGGCCGAAGTGTTTGGTGAAGAGAAATGACGTCAACCGACCGCACCTCTGTTGAATCTTCACGCCTCGCGGTTGTTGCTCGCGGCTTTGTCATATTCGCCTACGGCCTGTTCTCAATCTCCGCACAAACGCTTATTTTCAGGGAATTCATAACTTCTTTTGAAAGCAACGACATCACCATCGGCATCTTTTTTGGCTGCTGGTTCCTCTGGATTGCCCTCGGCGCTATGCTTGTTAACAGGAGCAAACGGTTCGCTGACCTGCTGCTGGCCAATATCGAGATACTTTTCCTGGCCTATCTGCCCGCCCTTGTCCTTCAGGCAATCCTGATTATCCATATTCGCCGCCTTGCCGGCATCGCCCCTTATACCCTCCTGCCCATTCCCACCGCCTTGCTCTTAGGCGCTTTGGTAAATGCGCCGGTTAGTTTGATTACGGGATTACTCTTTCCTCTCACCTGTCGCTGGGTTCGGCTTGACACCGCACCGGCCGTTTCGCGTGTTTATCTTCTTGAATCGCTTGGCAGCTTCATCGGCGGCCTCGGCACAACGTTGCTGCTCGCCCGTGGCGTAAACTCCGCCAGAATCTTCCTTCTGCTCGCGTTTATCCTGTTGTTGGCGGCCGTTTCCTCATTGTCAGCAGGCGCCGGCCTTTCACGCCTCTATCGCAAAATAAGTGTACCCGCCGGTTTTCTTGTAATGCTTCTGTTCGGCCTTGCCCTGGCGTTCGGCGCCGACAAACCGCTGTCGGGCTACCTGCGTGCGGTCAAGTGGAGTCGCCTTCTTCCCGCTGATTCCCTCACCGGCTCTTTCCAGACCGCCCAGGCCGAATACCTCTACGGTTCGTATCAGGGCCAATGGGTTGCTGTCCGCGAAGGCAGCGTCGTCGAGGCGCTTCCTGACCCAACATCAGCCGGCAGGATTGTCGCACTTGCCATTTCTCAAAATCCGAAGGGCTCTCGCGTTCTCGTCATCGGCTATGGTTTCGACCTTTGCCGCCAGTTCCTCCAACTGCCGCAGATTGACTGTCTCGTCTGGTCGCATCCCGACGGTGAATACGTCAGCCGTGTCCTGCAGTTTGTGCCGCGAGAGCTAAGCATCTCCGATACCCGCTTTGAGGGTTTCGCCGGCGATGTCCGCTCGATGCTTGACCGGCGTAAAGAACAGTTCGACCTTGTCGTCGTCAATCTGCCGGGTGCGACCAGCTCCGTTTCGAACCGTTATTTTACGCTTGATTTCTTTGAGCAGGTCAAGCGCTCGCTGCGCCCCGCCGGCGTCCTCGCCCTGTGTATCCCGGGCGGCGAAAACATTATGGGCACTGAGCTTGTTACCATCGGCGCTTCAACAAAACTCACACTTACGCAGGTCTTCCCGAACCTGGTTCTTGCCCCGGGCGACACTACCTGGTTTGTAGCTTCCGACTCTAAAAACCTTACAGGTAGGCCCGGTCAGCTTCGACGGCGTTTCGCATCAATACCGGGTGCTGCTGAGGTTTATCCGCCGAATGGCCTGTTGAGCATCTATCTGCCCGACCGTGCCGCAAAGGCAATTGATGCCTACAACGCCGCCGAGCTGCCCGCCGAGCATCTTCTTAATCGTGATTCAAGGCCGCTGGCCAATCTCTACGGATTGCTGCTGGCGGCCAAACAATCCGATACACCGGTTGCCCGGCTGTTTAAGCATCTATTGCTGGCCGGCTTTCCGGTATTCCTGGCGCCGATTGTCATTTATGTGCTCCTGCGAATTATCTTTATCCTGACCTCTCCCGCCGGTGGTAAACCGACAACTTTTGACTGCATGTTTTTGGTCTTCACCGCCGGCGCCGTCGGCATCGGCGTCGTAATCGTCCTGATGTTCCTTTACCAGACCCGTTTCGGCTCGCTCTACTTGTATATCGGCGCCGTTTCGTCCTTGTATATGGCCGGCCTTGCCGCAGGCGCCGCGGTCGCCAATCGTCTCCTCACAAAACCCGGGTATTATTTTGAAATGATTCTGGCAGCCGTGCTTTCGATTCAGTGTGCGGCGCTGGCTGCCATTGCCTTCTGGCCCGCCGGGAGCTGGTCTCATCCGGCCTTCGCGGCAGCATTTGTGGTGTGCGGTTTGTGTGCCGGCTGCTACTTCCCCTTAGCCGGCCGGCTTCTTGCCGACCGCGGACTGGCGACGACTCCTGCTGCCGCGCGCCTGCAGACCACCGACCATCTTGGCGGAGCGGCAGGGGGGGTGCTCACCTCGCTTGCCCTTGTCCCCGTCCTCGGCACCAAGCTGACGCTGTTGGTATTCATATTGCTAATCCTTGCCAACTTGCCCGCCGCGGGTTTAAGGGTATATTGCCCCACAAAAGTCGCCGCGTCGCCGGCTTTGCGCGCA
Source organism: uncultured Pirellulales bacterium (assembly GCA_964444715.1). Taxonomy (GTDB): domain Bacteria; phylum Planctomycetota; class Phycisphaerae; order Sedimentisphaerales; family Anaerobacaceae; genus Fen-1362. The sequence continues at coordinate 3,809 of CAYUIL010000124.1, forward strand.
GCAGGATTCGCTTTGTTCGGCCTTGCCGCGTCGCTTGTTTTCTGCTCTAACCTCCTTGTCTTTGCAGGCCGTCATCTCGCTGTGTCTCTCCCGCTTCGCACAGCACAGGCCCTGGCCGGCTCGCTTCGCATCGAGCCAGTGACTGCTACGCTACCCAATACCGGCAAAACCGCAAATTACTTCAGGGCCTACGATTCCAACGACAAACTCGCTGGCTTCATTTTCAGCTCCGACGACCTCGCCCCGAATGTCCGCGGCTTCGGCGGAAAAATAAATCTTGCTGTCTTCGCCGATGCCAACGGCAAACTCCTCGACTTCCACGTCATCCGCTCGAACGAAACGCCTGCCTACCTTGATATGCTCACCAACTGGTTGCCTTCTCTCAAAAGCTGTTCCATCTTTGCTGCGCAGCCCTTCGCAAATGTTGACACCATTACCGGTGCAACCGTCAGCTCAAAGGCAATTCTCGAATCCCTTTCCCAATCCGGCAATGCCTTTGCAACCCAAATCCTCGGCCAAACCAGCCGACAAAGGACAACCGCTGCCACTGCCTGGCTGCCCGATGCGCAGGGTGCGTATCTTTTGATTGCTGTTCTGCTTACCTTGCTCGTCATATATCGAGGCAGCTTCCGGACACGCCTTTTCATCCTCGTTTCCGACATCATCATTGGCGGAGTCGTCTTCAACGCCCAGTTCTCCTCCGAACAGATTGCATCACTATTATCATTCGCTATTCCCCTTGCCGCACCAACCGGCGTGTTTATCCTGACAATCGGCGCGCCATTGTTGGCGATTCTCTTTGGTAATATCTATTGCGGTTATTTGTGTCCCTTTGGCGCCTTGCAGGAGCTTGTCGGCTACATAATCCCCGCCCGCTTCAAACCATCCGTCTCAATTGAACAGATGCGCAAGGCCAGGTTCGTCAAATTTGTCGTTTTGTTCGTAGTCATCACCGCCTTCTTCCTGTCTCGAAGTCACGATACGCTTTCTGTTGACCCATTGATTAAGGCATTCAATTTCAAATATCCCGGCAGGCTACTGCCGGTCGTTATCGCTATCGCTCTTGTTGGCTCACTTTTCTATTCGCGTTTCTGGTGTCGGTATTTGTGTCCCGCAGGTGCCTTTCTCTCTTTATTCAACAAGGTTGCCGTTCTTCGCCGGTATTTGCCCGCCAAACATTATGCCAAATGTGAATTTGGTCTGACCTATCGGGACCACGGCGATTGCATATACTGCGACAAATGCCGTTACGAGCGACCCCGCCCGGTGCCGGCCGAACCTGCTGCCGGTTTCGGCTCTCGCTATTTACTCCCAGCCGTGCTTGTTATCGCCATCGGTATTGTCGCCGTATCTGTTAAAAGTTTAGTCAGCGAATTACCCACTCCCTCGACTGCCTCAGCAGCCGTATCCTCGGGGGGACAGCCGAGAAACGTCGATTTGCAGCGAATCAGGAAAATGATTCGTGAAAACAAGCTCTCCGACCACGAAGCCGACTTCTATAAAAAAGTGGAGTAAAAGAATCACCTTATCGGTGCAGATAACTTATCAGCCACAGAATCAGCGTCAGCACAATCGAGATTATAAAGCAGCTTGTGATGGGCAGGAACACCCGCCAGTTTTTAGAGCCGAACTGCAAATCGCCCGGCAGCTTGAACAGCCCCAGTTGGCCCAACAATATCACCACCGCCCCAATCAGAACGATTGTTATGCCGATGAATATCAATAATCTACCGATTTGTTGCGGCCCGAAATCCATCAAGTTTTGTTGTTTTGGTTAGGGTTTTATCTTTGTGTCTTTGCGCCTTCGTGGTAAGAAATCGGGGCGACAGGATTCGAACCTGCGACCCCTTGCACCCCATGCAAGTGCGCTAGCCAAACTGCGCCACGCCCCGTTGTGTCTATCCTAACACTGCCGGCTTGGCCCAACAAGCTTTTTCCATCCATCGATGCGGCAAAAAATTCTGAAAAATGTTTGACAATGCGGGCCGGTTTGCCGATAATGTTAGGTGTGGCTAACTTTTGTTGTGCACGGGTGGACGTGCGGGGTGTTAAATAAATGGTTGCCCGAAAAAATATGAGTTTGAGCGCATCGCTGGAAGATTATCTTGAGGCCATTCTTAACGTGGCAGACGCCTCCGGTATGGCCCGCAGCAAGGATATTGCCGCAACTCTTGCTGTCGCAAAGCCGTCCGTTACGGGGGCCTTGAAGCTGCTTGCCAAAAAGGGACTGGTCAATTACCGGCCTTATGGATATGTAACGCTTACGCAGTCGGGACTTGCTCAGGCGGCTAAAGTTGCCAAGAAACATGACGTAATCAAGTCGTTTCTCACTGACATTCTGGGCGTTGACGGGCCGGCTGCGCAGAAAGCGGCCTGCAAGGCGGAGCATCTGTTAGGGCCGGCCATAATATCTCGGATGAGTGATTTTACAAATTTCGCCAAAAAACAGGCCCGCCCAGGTGAGAACCTTATGGATGTTCTCGGAAAGTTTACAAAGACCAGACGGTCCAGGGACTGAGTATGGAAGCCAAAAGCACCAAATGCTTGTCGCAGGTGGCCGAAGGTCAGACGGTCAGCATAGTTGGCATCGAAG
>CAYUIL010000125.1:0-6400 GCA_964444715.1 uncultured Pirellulales bacterium
TGGCCATCCGCTTGAAGGTCAGTCAATGGACCTGGCTTTTGCGATTACCACAGAGCCAGAGGAAAAGAAGCCGTTTATTGAGCACTCAAAGTGGTCTCAGCCACCCATCGAGATTGACCCTACCAGCGAAATACCGGTATTTTCCGGCTGGGACGAGCCGTCTTTCAGAGAAACTATATTGGGACCAGCACCATTCCCTTGCTGGGATATTCCACGTCAGTGTCATGGTGATGCCGATGGACTTATGGAAGGCGATTCGAAAACCGGCTATTACTATGTCGGTGATATTGACTTGGCTATCTTGCTTGCGGCGTATCCACCGAATCCATACGACCATTGTGCCGATTACAATCGAGATTTCGTAATCGATAACACAGACCAGAATATACTAAGCACCTGGTATAAGGTTCTAGAACCGGCGATTCCGCCTATTCCGAGTGGCCCTGGTGTGCCTCCTAATTGCCCGCCGGAAGGTGGTGGTGCGTTGGAAGAATACTGGAATATTGTTGCAGATGACTTTAGATGTTTGGGCGACATGCCTGTAACCTCTATACACTGGTGGGGTTCGTACTTCGGCTGGGAGCAACCTGGAGGTATGCCATCAGTTTTGCCGACTGGCTGGAAAATCTGCTTCTGGTCCAATGTTCCTGCCGACCCTACTGGCGGCGACCCTAACTACAGCTACCCTGAAGTATTACTTTGGCAGGTTGATATCGATGCTCATCGTGTGGAAATCGATGAGGTCGGTACAGATTCCTACCACGGCTACTTTCCTAATGATGTTTGCTATCAGTATAACCTGCAATTAGAGCCGAATGAGTGGTTCTGGCAGGGTGATTTTGAACCAAATACGATTGATAATGTCTTCTGGCTTAGCATCGCAGCCATCTATGAACCGAATGAATTCTCTCCTTATCCGTGGGGCTGGAAGACTCGGCCGTGGCACTGGATGGATGATGCAGTAAGGTTCTGGTTTGATGGGCCACTTTTGCCGGGTATGATGCTGGATCCACATTACCACGGTATATACCCGCTTGAAGACCCTCTGTATCAGGAGAGTGTCGATGTGGCCTTTGAGCTTGATACAGACCCCAACTGGATAAAGTGGGAGCAGTATTATTGCGGTATCCGACAATGGCCGCACTATGAGGATGTACCAAGTGACGTGGCAGTATGGCCGGATGGTCTGGACTGGTTGCAGGCGGTTGCTGATGATTGGCCCTGCGATAACAACAGGCCAATAACAGCTCTTGCGTGGTGGGGCTCTTATCTTGATTATCAATTCAGGCCATGCAGCGGCGAGTTTATGCCTTTGCCGGACCCGCCGGATTACTTCTGGATTTCTATCTGGACGGACGTTCCGGCTGATCCAAATGTTGCCGGCTCGTACAGTCAACCCGGCGAGATGATTTGGGATTACCCTGCGTATGATTACGATGAGGTGCTGGTTGGCTATGACAAGCATCCAGAATACGACCCGTGCGCACCTCGTGAACCGGTCTTCCGTTATTCAGTGCGTCTGCCGGAGGAAGAATGGTTCTGGCAGGAAGAAGACGAAGCGGTTTACTGGCTGATGATTGTGGCTGCTTACGAGCAACGTTATCCGATGTACATTTGGGGCTGGACGCTCCATGAGCATGTGTACAATGACGATGCAGTTTATGGCGAGCCAATTATCGACGACGAACAATGGCTATGGTATGAAGTATTAGACCAAACAGGAGCCAGTGCGGATATGTCGTTTATCCTGTACACTGACCCCAACGTCGAGCAGCCTCCACCACCTGAGCTTGACTTCGGCGATGCTAATGACCCGCCTTATCCAACGCTCTCGGTTAAGGATGGTGCACGACACGTCATCGGTTATCCGCTGTGGCTTGGCCCTGCTGACGATATGCCCGACCCTGAACCGGACGGCCAACCCGACCCGCAGGCCTTGGGCGACGACAACGACGGCAACGACGATGAGGATGGCGTGACAATTCCGACCTTGACTCAGGGCATACCGACAACCATTACCGTTGAGGTTTATGAGCCCTCAGGTCTCGGCGGAGTTGTGGAGCTGTGGATAGATTTTAACGGCAACGGTGACTGGACCGACGCAGGTGAATTAGTCTTTAGCGGCATGCTTGGTTCCGGATTGAATCTAATACCGGTGACGGCGCCGATAGGTTCAGTTGTCGGCCAGACTTTTGCCCGCTGCCGAATAAGCAGCCTGGGTACCGGCAGCACCACAGGTCTTGCGCCGGATGGTGAGGTCGAAGACCACGAAGTTACCATTGAAGCCGGAAAGGATTTCGGCGATGCTCCGCCTCCTTATCCGACTGTAGGACCGGCTGCTGCCAGACACATAATTGTGCCGGGAGTTATGCTCGGTGTCAGCATAGATGCTGAATTGACTGGTCAACCGGATGCGACAGCTACCGGCGATGATAATGACGGCAATGACGACGAAGATGGAGTTGTGTTTACGTCACCACTGGTGGCCGGCCAAATGGCAACGGTCGATGTAACCGCGTCGGTACCTGGTATGTTAAATGCCTGGATAGACTTTAACATCAATGGCAATTGGGCCGATGCCGGCGAACAGATATTCGCCAATCAGCCACTTACCGGTGGCGGTATGACCGACAATCTGAACTTCAATGTGCCTGCGGCAGCAGTTATAGGCAGCACCTTTGCCCGGTTCAGGTTCGACACAACAGGTGGTTTGTCTTATACCGGCCAGGCCGCAGATGGTGAGGTCGAAGACTATATGGTTGACATTGAAGAGGAAGTGCTTATCAAATGGTCACAGCCGCCGGTCGAGATAGAACCTGGTGTATACTACGGCTGGGATGAGCCCTCAATATACGGTTGGCTGCAGATTGTGGCCGATGACTGGCCCTGTGATAACCTGTGCCCTGTTAGCGAGATTCACTGGTGGGGCTCATATTATGAGTGGCTTGACCCTATGCCGCCTCAACCTGCCCCGATTGGGTTCCACATTGGCATCTGGACTGATGTACCGGCTATGCCGCCGTTTGTGCCGTGGAGCCATCCGGGTATGATGATTTGGGAGTATCGCGCCACTATGGCCGAAGTGAACGAAGTATTCGTCGGCTTTGACGCTCACCCGCATTACCCGCCGGACACTTGCTTTAAGTATGAACTCCAGCTGCCGGAGGAAATGTGGTTCTGGCAGGACCCGAACGAAAATGCAATCTACTGGGTTAGCATAGCGGCCATCTATAATGGTCCGATACCAGATATGTGGTACTGGGGCTGGAAGACTCGAGAGCATTACTTCATGGATGACGCAGTAAGGATTTGGATGCCGACAGCACCGATACCCGGTGACCCATTCATAGAAGGCGAGCCGATTATGGACCAAAATGAGGTCTCTTGGGATATGTCGTTTATTCTGTTCACCGAGTCGGATTGCTTCCCCTGCTGCCACCCGGATTATCGGGAGTGGCTTGCGGTTAATAAGCCGCCCTGCTGGTGCTATCCGAGACAGTGTCACGGTGATGTCGACAATGCGGCGGAAGGTGGCTCGAAGACCGGATACAATTATGTCCATTTCAGCGACTTGACTGTGATGCTTAGCGCTTGGTCTATATTGGAGCCGAATGACGGAAATCCCTACCCGGGTGGTCCGGGTATAGATTGGCCCGACCCTAACATCTGTGCTGACTTCGCACATGATCAAGAAGGCGGTACAAAGACTGGATACAACCGTGTTCATTTCAACGATTTGACTATCCTTTTGTCCAGTTGGAATATATTGGAGCCGAATTACGGAAATCCCTACCCAGGTGGACCGGGTATTGATCCTAACTGCCTGGATTGTCCATAATGCAGGCGGATTTATCTGCCGTGATGGTTTTATCCATCGTGGCGGATATTTGATTTGCACAAGAAGGGCTGTGGGTAGTTTAGCTCACAGCCCTTTTTCTTTCTGTCTCGTTAGAAAATAAAGAAAGGCAATTATTGGCTTTTCTTAAGGATTGAAATCAATTCGTCTTCCGTCAATGCGACGGGATTTCCTTTCATACTGCTTGACTTTTGAGCTTTAGCTATGACTGCCGGGAAATCCTGCTCTTTCAATCCGAACTTTGACAGTGGCGGCACTTTCAATTGCAGGCAGATGTCCTGCACCCACTTCAGACCATCAGCCGCCTTTGACATAATATTGCCGGTCAGAAGCTGTGCTATCTCATCATATCGGGCTAATGTCGGTGAACTATCGGCGCGGCTCTGCAGCGCCTGCACATTGGCCTGCATAACATACGGAAGCAGCCGAGCACATATCACACCGTGGGCAGCAGAAATCATACCGCCTAATGGGCCGGCAAGACCGTGGACAGCTCCCAATCCGGCGTTGGCCAGAGCCAGTCCGCTAAACAAACTCGCCAGTGACATATCCTGCCGGGCATCTTTGTCACTGCCATCTTTATAAGCTTTGAGCAAAGACCGACCAGCTCTTTTCAATCCCTCTCGGCAGATTCCATCTGTCATCGGGTTTGCCTTATTCGAAACGAAGGCCTCCATAAGCTGAGTAAGCGCATCCAGGCCGGTGCTGGCGGTTACCGATGGCGGCATCGAATAAGTCAGTTCCGGGTCAACCACCGCTAAAAGCGGCAGCATCATTGGACTTCGCATACTTACCTTGACTTTATGTTCAGGTACGCCAATTACCGCATTTCGCGTGACCTCAGCGCCTGTTCCCGCTGTAGTTGGCACCACAATATAAGGTGCGGGCCTTTCAGTTATTTTCTTGCCGAGACCGACAACTTCCAGATAATCCTCCAGTTCGCCGGTGTTTGTCAGCATCGCTGCGATGGCTTTGCCGGTATCCAGGATGCTGCCGCCGCCGATGCCGATAACCAAATCGCTTTTGTTATTGCGGGCTTGTTCAACAGCTTGCTTTACTATAGTTGTTGTCGGCTCAGAAGTAACGTTGAAGGTAACATATTCAATTGCCTGGTTTTTAAGCTGTTCAAGAATCGGCTCAGCACGTTTGGTGGTACGGCCTGTAACTACAAAGGCACGTTTGCCTATCTCTGCTGCTAATGGCGCAACTTCACGGCTTATGCCGGGACCGAATATAATTCGCGTAGCGGTCGCAAATTCAAATCTCATAACCACTCTCACTCAAGATAAACATTTGCAACTAACCCCAACCGTTTTCATCGGGTAACACATTTGTATATTTAATACTGCTGCGTGGTTCAGCCATCATATCCGCCACGGTATCTCGCCATTTCTGGTAGTGTGCCGTCTCTTTGTGCTTAGCCGGGTCGTCCGGCGTGCGATAGACCTCGACGAGCACAAAGCGGCTCGGGTCATCCTGCTGCTGGAGGACATCAAATCTGGCAATGCCGGGTTCCTGGATGCTGTTGCGGGCATTTTCAAGAGTGGCGGTCTTGAAGGATTCAATCTGGTCGGGCTTAACATGGACAAAAACATGAACTATAAACATAATACTCTCCTTACAGGTGTACCACGGCCATCTTGGCCGTGGTATCACGGGGGCTTCGACTGAGCTCAGCCGAATGTCCTGGAAGCCCGTGATACGGCTGAAGTTTACCAAATAAGCTGTGTGTGGACAAATAATTCCTGAGAATGTGAAAATTAGATTTCGTTTATAGTGTGGATAAAAAGTTGAACTATTGCTATTGCTTTACTTGTGATTTTTGCACCGGCCAGAAAACCGTATCGCCTTCATCGGCCCATAGCTTGACTTTGCCTTTATCGTCTCGATAGACCTGGCCATAATCATCGGTAAAGTTGTGACCAACACTATAAAGGATGAAACCGTCATCGCCTTTTTCATAATTCAGTGGTCTGTCGCTGTAGGTGTCTATTGGTAACTCTTTGAGATAGTTTGTGGTTGTCAGCTTATCTAAACTATCCGGATAATTGTCTGTGTCCTGCTTGTATCTCAATATTGCTATTATTGCCAAAGTGGCGTTGATTTCTGTAGGCACTCGATAACTTATTTGATGAATTCTTTGATAAGCAGGTAAAAGAATCTCCAGTAAAATATTTCCTTTAATAATTTTCATGGTTTCTTCTTCGACATCTATCCCTTCTGCCCGGATTTGAGCGGGAGTCTTATGGATTATTCTTTCCCAATAATCATAGAGGTGCTCAACCATCTCTTTAGTTTCTTGTTTGTTCGGATGAGTAAATAAAATGTGTATCGTTTTAGATAACAATGGCTCTAATAAAGCAATATCAGGTACATCTTCGCCGCTTATGAACATCTGGCAGCGACGAAGTCCTTCAAGGCAGAGATGTCCGCCACCGAAGCGGTCTTCGGTGAAGCATCTCTGGATTTCATCATACTTAAGCAACTTTTCGGTTTTTATATCCACTGTGAAATCTTCATCGGCAATCATTTGCTCAAAGTCCC
>CAYUIL010000126.1:0-6367 GCA_964444715.1 uncultured Pirellulales bacterium
CCCGCAGAACATTCGGGTCATTGATGTCTCTGGCCTCAATCTGCTCCCTGACCATCGCCATACGTTCTTCTACTCGCTCGCTGAAAGCCCGATGCTGGGGGTCGGGTCGCAATGGCTTCTTCTCATTCGGCTCCACAGAAAACAAATCCGCCAATGAAAGCAGCACGAACAGAACCACAGGCATCCACACCCATCTCCCGATATCATCTTCTCGCACCATATCAACTGCTCCTGCCTTATTATTGGCTGACCCATTATACCAAACCGGACGCATGACGACAAGTTGGCGGGTTACACGCCAAAGGCGGATTGTGAAATTATTCTGCACGACTTATGCCCGGATGACAAACGTTGGTGGCATTGACTGGATTAGTGATGCTTATGATTATAATACGGCAGGCAACGTCCTAAGCCATACTTACGACACTTCCGAAGATTCGCCGGAAGAAACGTTATATAGTTTCTACGGCGACCTGATGGATACTGCATCCGGCGGGGATAATTTTACCCTCGGCTGGGACAAGAACGGCAATTTGACCACCGGCGTTGGTGCGACGCTCACTTATAACTGGGACAACAAATTAAGACAGGCCACAAAAGACACAGCAACGATAAATCTTAAGTATGACCCGCAGGGCAACCGCATCTTCAAGGGTTCTTCTGCAAACGGGAACAGGAAATATATCGTTGACATTGTGGGTGATTTGCCGACAATACTGTTAGAGATTAATCCGGATAACGGGTCTATAACGAAGGCATACGTGTACGCAAACAGCCAAATCCTGATGCAGCACAATGGCACACCTGCGACAAACAACAAATACTTCTACCTGCATGACCGGCTGGGTTCAGTGCGAGAGATAATCGATACCGCAGGTGATGTGGTTCGGCATTACACTTATGGGCCATTCGGCGAAACGATTGAAGAATCGAATGCCGGGCCACAAGCTCCGAGCAACGCTTTTCTGTTCACCGGCCAATACTACGATTCAGAAACGGGCCAGTATTACCTCCGTGCCAGACAATACGACCCGGTGATATTTAGATTCACCAGACGCGACCCCGTCGCAGGCAAATTCGAAGAACCGATGACGCTGCATAAATACCTATACTGCGGCAACGACCCAATAAACAAAATCGATCCGTGGGGATTGTGGGCTATGTACCTTACTCTTACAGGATCAGCGCAGTTTGTCGGAGCCGGGGGTGGTCAAGTAGGGCTTACATGGGATGATAATGGAAATGTAGGCCTCATTACTGTTGAAAATTATGGAGTAGGGACACCACAGCAGACTCTGGGGGCTAGTTTTGGATGGTCACCAGTTGCTGATACAATTTCCGATTTAGCCGGATGGGGATGGGCTTCGGGTGCCTCAGCAGGATGGTTGGGCTTTGAAGGTTTCTTGGGTGATAACAACATCTGGGGATATGAGGTAACGATGGGGCACTCTATTATTCCACTTCCAGTAGAAGGGCACCTCTTCAGGACTAAAACGACAATTGAACCCAAAGAAAATTTTAACTGGCGTGATACAATTAAAGAAGTTCGTGAATCATGGGATGATGCTATGTATGAAGCTCAAACAATAGGGGAGTTTTATAAGTGGGCGATCGTTGGTGGCATGTTGGACGAACTGTAGATTAAGCAATAATAATCTGTGCTTTTAGTGTTATATTGATAAGACAAAGGTGAAATAAGGAAATATGAAACATTTTCTTCTAGGTTACTTTTTTGTCGTGACAGCCTTTATTGTCAGGGGTTTATATTGGGGATATAAATTTATGCAGTATTGCAAAATGCGTTATCCAGAAAAAGCAAGTGAGTGCATGAGTTTGGGAATATTTTCGTTTGTCAAGGCCATATTTAAGCGACATAATGTTGACGACCTTGACTTCATTATACTAAAAAATAAAGCTAAAAATGGATTTGCGTGTATATGTTTTGCCCTTCTTTTTGGTATTTTTTTGTATTTCGTTCACCAAAACGCTAAGTGAATAATCCAGGATAGCCAACCAAAGAATATCGAGGGAATAGATGAATTACATTGTTGCTTGTTATTTTGTTGTTGTGGGGCTTGTTGGTATAAGGTCTTTGTATTCTGCGCATATATTTGTGCGACATTGTAAAAGGCATTATCCCGCTAAAGCAAGTGAGTTTTTAAGCCTTGGAACCTTTACGCTAACAAGGGCTTTATTCGAAAAGCACGATATTGATGATGTTGAGTTTATTTCCTTAAAAAACAAGGCCAAAAATGCTTACTTGTCTCTCACGATAGTTTTCTTTGGTGGTATTTTGGTTATAATTGCAATTATGCTTTTGTTCCCTGGAAAGTAAAATAAATTACTTTAGGATAGGGCGATAGGGCTTTGGTAGTTACAATTTCTGGATAATGCGTACTTAGTTCTTTGAAAACTGAAACCTGCACGACCGCGCCGGTTCTGTCCGGCAGGCGATTGAATGTGTTTGGCTCGGTTCTAATAATGCTATGGTAATCTTAATGGAGTAAGGACGAATAATGCAATAATGTGCAATAATGGGGACAGCCACCTATTTTTGATTCCGCCACGGGGAAGAAAAGGGGACATTCTACTTTTTGGAAAATGAGGACAACCATTTTCCCCGGCCCGGCCAATTCGCTTTGCGTCGTGTGTATTGCGTCCCTCACCCCTTTTCCTTGCCTACTCCGCCCCGTCTGCAAAGGCCCTTCGGCCAAACCAAAACTCGCCTGACATTCTTTTGGCGTGTTACACGCCAAAGGCGGATTGTGAAATTATTCTGCACGACGAAAATAAACGAAACGTTGAACGATTTGCCTGTGGGATTGCAGAAGTCAGTCGGCCAGTGCGTCCACTATGGCCGGAGGGGAATCATCTTCAATACTGTCTTTCAGCACGCCCACTGATTTGAGATGTGACGCCCCTGCCAGTTTTCTTGTCTCGATAAGCCGGGCGCCCTTGGCAGCAATTTTGCGAAGCGAGTGCTTCGCCTTTTGTTTGTCCTGCGCCCCAATCGCATCGACCACAACGCTGACCCTCTTGCCTCGCTGCAGCAGCCCCAGCACCGCCGCCTCAATCGCCCCCTCGGCGCATGCGCCTATCACCACAAACTCGTTGGCGCGGATTTCACTCAGCAGCCGGTCTATCCTCGGCTCCTCGAACGGGTCCACGCAGCGCTTATAAAGGATAATCTGCCGATACCGGCGCAGCAGGTCCACCGGCAGGTCGGTGTTGGTGTCCGCCGCAAAGCTCGCACGATTACTTAAAAGTGTGTATCTGATTTTTTGCTGTCCATCCGTCCCGTCTATGCAGTATCCCCCTCCGCCGTTGTCGTCCGGATGCACCTCGCTTATCGATATGACGGGTATTTTTTTGATTCTTGCAAGAGCCATCACCCTTCTGATGTGAATTAGAATCCTCCTGCGGTTGCCCACACGCGCCTTGCCGTCATCTAAGAAAAAGTCCTTCTGCGTGTCGATGTCTATGAGGACCCGCTTGCGACGAGTTTTCATCAATTGCCGAATCATTTGGCAACCTTCTTTCTATTACGTCGCTACAACCCGGCTTTGCTCTGTGCAGTTGGCCCTTATGAATTTATACGCCCAACAACAGGGTTGGTTGCAAAAATTCGCCCGAAAAAATTGCATACCCTCTCTCAATATATCGCCTCACGTCCCTGTTAATATCGAGTAGCCACAGACCTGACTTTAAACCCCCGCCAGCGGCACCCAGCTCCTCGGCTTGCCGGCATTTGCCAAAAACACCGGCTTGCCTTATAATAAGGCCCCTTAGTTCGGCCAAAATGTTACAAAAACGGGCTTTATACCGACTGACCTAAGCAATGTCAAGACAAATAAAAGAATTTCCGGGAGTTGTTTTAGACCCCCAAAACCTCACCGGCAGGGTCGATTTCAGTGATATTTTCGGACGCCGTGCCCCCGTCCATATCGAAATCGGCTCGGGCAAAGGGATATTTTTGGTAAACCAGGCAAAATCCAGGCCCGACGTCAATCTTATCGGGATTGAATGGGCCGGCAGATATTACCGCTTCGCCGTGGACCGAATTGGCCGTTGGAATCTCGTCAACGTCCGGATAATCCGCACCGATGCCGCCTATTTTTTGGCTGAATTTATCCCCGACTCATCCGTCGATTGCTTCCATTTCTACTTCCCGGACCCTTGGCCGAAGAAACGCCACCACAAAAGAAGGTTCTTCAACGCAGCCAATACCGACAACCTCATCCGCTGTCTCAAACCCGCCGGGACAATCCGCATCGTCACCGACTACGAGGAGTACTTCGAGCAGATAAAGGCCGTGTTGTCAGCCAGGGCTGAGCAACTTCAGGAGATTGATTTCCTCCCAACCGACGGCGCCGGTATCGGCGAATGGGTCGGCTCAAACTTCGAGCGAAAATACCTAAAAGAAAATCGCACCATCTTCACCATCGCCGTCAGAAAAGTCTGATTTCAGCGCTTATCTGTGGTTGAAAATTGTAGTTCCGCCCTCGATAATGTTTTCGTATGAAGCTAAATAATATCGCCAAGCTGGTTATCTGCTGTGCCGTGCCGATTCTCGTTGGTGCGGCCGGCTCGCTTTTTACAACCGCCGATACGCTAAACAACTGGTACGCGAAGCTAAACAAACCCGCATTTAATCCGCCCGACTGGGTTTTCGGCCCCGTTTGGACCACCCTATATCTTATGATGGGCCTCGCCGCCTTTCTCGTCTGGCGAAAGGGTCTCGACAAAAAAGCCGTCCGAAACGCGCTTCTTTGCTTCCTCGTTCAGCTCGCCTTCAACGCCTTGTGGTCTCCCTTATTCTTCGGCCTGCGCTCGCCCGGTCTTGCTCTTATCGATATTATGCTGCTCCAGCTTGCCATAATCGCGACGCTTATTTGCTTCGAAGAAATCTCCATTCCCGCTACCCTTCTTTTAGTCCCCTATCTTCTCTGGGTCTCTTTCGCCGCTATTGTTAATTTATCGATTTACTTCCTGAACCGCTGACGCTCAAAAGACAAGATACTCGTTTGCCTTGGTCAATCGTTTTGTGGTTTTGCCGATGTCGGAGATGGCTTTAATCCGGGATGCCTTTCGCTGCTCCAAAATCCGCTCAACAGTAACTTGGCCAAGACCCGGCACACGCAAAAGCTCATATTTCGACACCTTGTTCACGTCAACCGGGAAATACTCCGGATGCCTCCTCGCCCAGGCCTCCTTCGGGTCAACCTCCAACGACAGGTTCCCCGACTTATCGAAAACAATATCCGATTCGACAAAGCCATACTTGCGCATCAGAAAATCCACCTGATACAGCCGATGTTCCCGCATAAACGCCTCATTCGGCTGCGCTTGCGGCTTATCTATCAACTCTTCACCGAGTCCTTTTTGATATGCGCTAAAATAAATCCTGCGCAGGTTCAGCCGGTCGTAAAGCCCCCACATATATTTCACGATTTCCGAATCGGTCTCGTCGGCAGCGCCGACCACAAACTGCGTCGTCTGTTTGCGGCTTGCGTATTTGTTGCCCCGTCCGGTCAGCCGACTTATCAGTTTGATTGGCTCGACGATATCCTCGATAAACCGCTTTTTGCTCGACAGTTTCGCCAGGTGCTTTGCCCCCGGCGTCTCGATATTCAATGACACAGCGGTTGAAAGCGATACCGCCTCTTCTATCGCGTTTGCGCTTGCGCCCGGGATGACCTTCAAGTGGATGTATCCTCGGTAGCCGCGTCGATGGCGCAGAATCCTTGCGATGCGATTCAGCCGTTCCATCGTCGCATCCGGCGTCCCCAAAACGCCTGAGCTAAGGAACAGGCCGAACACCTCGCCTCGATTGAGGTAATCGAGGAAAGTGTTCGCGGTCTCTTCCTCGCCTAACGTGCATCGGCGGACGTCCTGCTCCGCCCTCAGCGGGCAGTATTTGCAGTCGTTGCTGCATACATTTGAAATCAGGGTCTTGAAAAGAACGCTCGTCCCCCCATTCGGCAATGTTACAGGATAAATCCAGCCCTTTGCCCCGCGTTTGCGATGCTCATCGTCTCTTGTGCCGCACGCGCACGCCAAATCATATTGTGCGTCGGCGCTGAGTATCTCTAACTTTTCCTGCGTATCCGGCCTGCTGATTACTGCGGTCATAAACTTACCTTCTCTTGCGTCTTCCCTCCGCTTTCGGATTATACCCCATCTCGCTGCAATCTCAAATCAAAAATTGACGCGAAGTTTACCCGCCGTTTGTTCGGAGGGTTTACCCGCCGCGCGTTTTGGCAGGGTACACAAAGGTTTTATGTGTTTTTTCTTCGTGGTTCTCGGTGTTCTTCGTGGTGAAAAATGTTAATCTGGGTAAATTCAAACAACTGTTTCAAACGATCGT
>CAYUIL010000127.1:0-6316 GCA_964444715.1 uncultured Pirellulales bacterium
TAATAAAATGGGGACAGCCACCTATTTTCATACTTGTTTTTTTCATTGGATTCACTCAGTTTCATTTTCTTTCGCGGTCGGCCTTGAAGTTAATGACGGTTTTTTTGCCATAAGACACAACATTTTACTGCCGAGAACGCCGAGACCGCAGAAAAAAATCAAAATAAATCAATGCGAGGATGGGAAGTTTTTTGACTACAACCGGAGAACTCTTGGTTTTTTGCTACGCTATCGATTGCGGTTCCAATCCCAGCCAAAAAAAATGGCTGTCCCAATTATTCCACTGATTTTTCTCTTGGTGTTATCGCTGAAATATCGTTCTGTTTCTTTCTTCTTGCCTTTCGTCTTCCAATTTCCAAAACGACCGATACCAACGGAAATACAATTACTACCATGCATAGCAGGATAATATACCTTACCTTTGGTGAAAAATATCGCTCTGGGCTGCCATACGGGTTTGGTACTATATATCTCCAATAGAGTAATAGCAGGAAAAAGTAAACAACTATATGTGAAATAATAATTGCTATCAACCTGCGAAATTTGCCACCCTGCATTCGTTTAACCGCATTATTGTACGATTCAAATCCTGTAATAACATTGTCTTCTCTCAGTTTACGCAGCGATTCAGTTTCAGGTATTCTTTCCCCCCGTCCCGACGATATCCGGTGTAATAACTTTGGAAGCCAACGCCATTTTGCATAGGCCAAGAATATCATTGTGATAACAAGAAGTATTGATATGCAAAACCACATATTTACGACTCCATAATAAGGAAACTAGTAAGGAAACTAGTGACAGTCACCTATTTTAGTCCTCCATCTTAACTACGTTCTTTTTGTTTGCTCTCGGTCGGCCAATCAGTTTTTCGAGGTTGTTTTCGCGGGCAATTTTTGCAAAGCCAGTTTTAATTCATCACCGAATACCAGCCCGCGCCAGCGTTCTGGCTCTTTTTGTCCCGGCACTAACAAAATGCTCACCGGCACGCCCGGCTCATTGTAAAGTTCTTTTAGGGCAATCGTGGCCGGATAGTCCTTCAAAGTAGTGTCCGCCTTAATCGCCACAACTCCCTTTTGCTTTATCAGGTCCGCGATATCCCTGCGGGAATACACGGTCTTTTCGACCACCTGGCAGCTTAGGCACCACTCGGCGGTAAATTTTATCAGGACGGGTTTATTAGCGGCCAGCGCCGAATCTATTGCAGCCGAGTCATATTTTTGCCAATCGACAAGCGATGGCTTCGGTCCCGGCAGAAATGCAAATCCCGCCACAATCGCCAGCACAATCGCGATGACCCTGACAGCCCACTTGCGCAGTGTCGCGGTTCCGTAGCCAACCCAGCCGCCCCACATCCAGACGCTGAAGCTAAGCACAATCGCAAAATACAGCACGCCCATTCTGCGTTCGCCCGGCAGGGCGGCTATTAGTTTGACCGCGATAACAAGGAGCACAAAGCCGATGGTCTGCTTGAACAGTTCTGTCCAGCGTCCGGGCTTCGGTGTTTTCTTTAGTAGCGCCGGTATTGCCGTCAATATCAGATAGGGCACCGCCATTCCAACGCCTATTGCCATTATCCCCAATGTCGCCAGACCCAACGGCTGGGCCTGCGCCCAGGCGAACGCCGCCGCCAATATCCCGAAGCTGCACGGCGTGCTTAATATCGCCGCTAAAAACCCCATACCCACCGCGCCGCCGAACCCCTTACCAGAGCCGCTTTTGGCGGCTATCGAACTCGGCACGCTTACCGTGAACACCCCGAACATAAACAACGCCAGCACGACCAGAAGCATCGCCATCGCCGCGACGAAACCCGGATTGCGGAACTGGTCGCCCCACTGCAAAACCTCTCCGTAGAAGACCTGCAAAATAATATTCGCCCCCGCCAGGCACGCGAAGAAAAGTAGTATGCCGATGCAAAAGGAAAGGCCCATTATAACTGACTTGCCCTTACTCTGTTTTGCCTGTTCAACCAGCCGCATTACGATTATGGGCAATACCGGCCAAACGCAGGGCATAATGTTCAGTGACAAGCCGGCCACAAATGCCAAAACAAGGGCCGCCCAAACTGAATAATCAACCCACGGCCCCTGCTGCAACTCCGTCCCCGGCTCAGGCAGATTAAACTTCGCCGGCCCAGGCGTAACTTCGCTCGCTATTTTTACCTCGGTCCTTATGCGACCAAAATCCGGAACGCGACACTGTGTCTCGGTGCAAACCGCTCCTTCTATACCAATATCAATAGGAATGATTTTCTCGCTTGACGTTTGAAGCGCACCTGCAGCCACGTCGAACGGCAGATAAACCGTAAATTTGCCGCCGACAACCTCGACCTTTTTGCCGAGCGCCTCATCGAAGAGCCGGTCCGCCCTGGGGAATATCGGTTTGGAAAAAGTCAGGACGCGTGTTCCCTGCTCGTTCGGCTCAACCTTGAGGTTCATCCCGCCCGGCGCCGTCCTGGCGGAGGCGTAAAAGTGCCAGTCCTTTTCCAGCTCAAAGTGAACAGCTATTGCGCTTTTGCCTCCCGGCGCCACTTCGTTGAATTGCTGCTCGGCCCAGAAGGTAACGACATCGACCTTCTGTCGCTGGGGTGCCTGGGCGACAACTGCGCCGGCCACCAGTAGCACAAACACCGCTGGTATGCTGCCGATTCTTCTGCTCATATTCTAATTGTGGGATTCAAAAATATACCGACGCGCCGAGGCGTTACTGCTGTTTGTCCGCCGGTTTCTCCCCAGCCGGCTTTTTATCTTTCGCCTGCTCCGCCGCCAGCAAATCCGATACCGTCGGCTTGTCCAAAGTCCCCCCTTCCAGAATCATCTTTACCTCGTCCGCATCGAGCGTCTCATACTTCAGAAGCGCCTTTGCTATCCGCTCAAGTTTGTCCCTGTTGGCCTCAATCAGCTCTCTGGCCTTGTTGTATGCCTCGTCGGTTATCAGCTTGACCTCGCTGTCTATGGTCTCGGCGGTCTTCTCCGAATACTCCTTTTCCCCCGGCAGAACGTAATATGCATCATTAAACCCGGAGTCCGGCTCGTAACTGACCAGCCCAAGCCGCTCACTCATCCCCCAGGTCAGCACCATTTGTTTGGCTATCCGAGTCGCCTGCTGTATATCATACTGTGCTCCGCTGGATACGTCATCGCAGAACATTTCCTCGGCAATTCTGCCCCCGAAACAGACCTGCAACAGCGCCATACAATATCTCTTTGTAAGCAGCGTCCTGTCCTTTTCGGGCAGCGCAAACGTCGCCCCGCCCATAGGCCCTCTCGGAATAATGCTGACTTTGTGCAGCGGGTCCGCATCTTTCAACATTGACTGGACAAGCGTATGGCCTGCCTCGTGGAAGGCGGTTATCTCCCTTTCCTTCTGGTCGATAACCCTGCTTTTCTTGGCGCGTCCCCATCGCACTTTGTCCCTGGCTTCCTCAAGGTCGGCCATTTCAATAAAGTCCTTGTTGGCCATTGTCGCCGCCAGGGCCGCCTCGTTGATAATCGCCGCCAAATCAGCTCCGCTGAACATAGGTGTGCCGCGAGCCAGCCGTTCCAGGCCCGCGCCGGGGCCGAGCTTGACCTTCTTGGCGTGGACTTTCAATATCTCCAGCCGGCCCTTGAGGTCAGGCAAATGCACCACCACCTGTCTGTCGAACCGGCCCGGCCTGGTCAACGCATTATCCAATATGTCCGAGCGGTTCGTGGCCGCCATCACAATCACCTGGTCATCCGTATCAAACCCGTCCATCTCAACAAGGATGGCATTGAGCGTTTGCTCCCGCTCGTCGTGCCCGCCGCCTGCAAAACTTGCACTGCGCCTGCGCCCCACTGCGTCAATCTCATCCAAAAATATTATGCACGGCGCGTTATCCTTGGCCTGCTTGAACAAATCCCGCACGCGAGATGCGCCGACGCCGACGAACATCTCAACAAAGTCGCTGCCGGAAATGCTGAAAAACGGGACGTCGGCCTCGCCTGCAATCGCCTTGGCAAGCAGCGTCTTGCCGCAACCCGGAGGGCCCACAAGCAAAACCCCGCGAGGAATCCGCCCGCCCAGACGCTGGAACTTCTTGGGATTTCTCAAAAATTCGATTATCTCCGCCACCTCTTCCTTGGCCTCGTCTATCCCTGCAACGTCCTCAAAAGTAATTTTGACCCGCTCTTTGTCGTGCAGGCGGTGCTTGCTTCGGCCGAACGACATCAGCATCCCACCCGCTCCGCTGCGAAGGTTCCGCGCAAACATCAGGTACAAAAACAGGCCCACAAGGACCAGGGGAAACAGCATACTGACCAGATTCCACAGCCAGACATGCTCCTTTGAAAACCGCCATTTCACGGAGCTATCCTCCAGCCTTTTCGTAAGCTGGTCGCGGACAATCTCCGGCTTGTAATCAACTACGAATGATTTTACGCCCTTTTCGCCCTGGCTTTCGATGCCCGCCTGGTTAAACTCGCCGCGAATATCCGTGTCCCCGACCACGACCTCCTCAATATGCCCGGCCTGAAGGTGTGTCACAAACTCGTCGTATCTGAGCGTCTCGACTCGCTGCTGCCATTGCTGCAGCACAACCATTACCGTGAATATCACTATGCCCAGCAAAAGCAGGTTGAACGGTCCGCGCCGATAAGTAATCGGGCCTTTACCGGAAATCCCTTTCCCCTCGAACCTGCTCCTTGCGCCGCGTTTTTTGCTTCGATTATCGCCCATTTTTTGCCGATTATAACTTTTTCGCCGGCCCCCAACAAGTCCGTCACACCTCCGGCGGACAAGTCGAGGCTTACCAGCCCGCTTCCATCAGTTCTACGATTCGCTCCGCCAGCGAGTTTGCCGCGAGCGTCGAGGCGTACGCGAAACTTATGTGTTGCCACTCCGAGTAGCTGGCCGACGCGCTCACCGTCTTATTATCAATCAAAAGCTCGCCGGTCCGCAGGTTCTTCCAACTGACCACTGCACGCAGCTCAATGTTCTTCTCCAATGCCCTGCCTATCTGGCGTTCGGTAGTCAAAACCGACTCGGTCGCCTGCACAATCTGCCCGCTCATCACGGTATCGGCCCGGTCCCGGCTGGTAACAATCTTATAAGGCGTTTGCGACTCGATTCGCTTGGCTAGCGCATCGGTCAGCTCATATTCTATCCCGCGCCGGAAACTCTGGTTGTCGAACATCTCCACGTAAACGGTCCCCACCCCCTCCGGATACAGCGACGCATTGCTGTATCCGCTGCCCCCGCAGCCGGCCAGCAAGATACACAACGAAGACAGAAGACGGAAGACAGGAGACAGACGGTTGGTCTTCTGTCCTCTGTTCTCAGTCATCTGTCCTCTGTTCTCAGTCATCTGTCCTCTGTTCTCAGTCATCTGTCCTCTATTTTTGATTTAGCTTTTCCCTTGCCGTCCGTGCCGCCCTGCTTTGCGGCCAGTTGTCAACAACCATCTGATAATACATATTGGCCGGCAAAGTAGAGCCGGTCCTGCTGTAGTACTTCGCTATCCGCAGATTCTTTTCGGCCAACTGCTCGCCTATCTGCAATAAAATCTCATCTACCTGCAGCTTCTGCGCCTCCTCCGGATAGCGCAGCTTGAAATTCTCATAATAGCTCTTTGCGCTAATCAAGCCGGACCCGTCGTACGCGGGTCCCCGAAAAGCCGCATATTTTGTTCTGGCCATTGCGAGCAGGGCATCCTTCCCCGTTTCTCCGGCAGGCCAGCGAGTCGAGATTTCCGACCATTTAAGATACGCCTCATTGTATTTACGGCGATTCTCATAGCTTTGCGCCACAGCCAATGAGGCCCTTTTAGCAATATCGGCGCTACCCGTGCGGTCGCTAATCTTCTCCATTATTTTCACACCATCATCGTAGCCGCGAACCTTGAATATCAGCACCGTCTTTTTTCGTCCCCCAAGAAACTCCATCCCTATCTCAAACTCTCTTTCTAATGCAGCATCACGCAGCGAGCTGCCGGGACAATCATCTAAAAACTTTTCGTATTGCTTCACCGCCTTGGTCAGCTTGCCCTGCGCCAGCAGCACCTCGGCCTTAACGAAGGAATCAAAATCTGCACCGGCAATTTCCGGGAAATCCGCTTTAAGCTGTTTTGCGGCCTGGCGAACCTTGTTCGGCTGCCCCGCATCAACGAGCTTCTTTATCTGGGCCACACGCAACAGGAACTCTTCCTGTTTATTGCCTGCCGCCTGCTGCCACTGGCCCCTTTCGCCCAGCCGCCATGTCTCGGCTGCCTCCACCATTGCAGGCCGCATGCAGAAACCCGCCACTGCCAAAACTCCAAATGTGATAACCGCCTGTCGCATCTTTACACAACCCGGAC
>CAYUIL010000128.1:0-3913 GCA_964444715.1 uncultured Pirellulales bacterium
CAGCTACAAGGTGGACCTGCGAGCGCTGAAGAGCCAGCTTGGGGCAAAGTCGGTGGAGCTGGCGGAGGAGGAGGAGATTGGCAAGCTGTGCGGGGATTGCGAGCTTGGGGCCGAGCCGCCTTTTGGCAACTTGTATGATATGCCGACGATAATGGATAAGGCGATGGAGGCCGACGACCACATTATGTTTCAGGCCGGCTCGCACGATAAGGCAATCCGGATAAAGATGGCTGACTACCGCAAGCTGGTCCAGCCCAAAGTGCTCGAGTTCAGCTACCACCTGGGTTCCTGAAACAGACCATGAGAGGCCGAAAGAAAGACCCCCGACAAGTCGGGGGTCTTCAATGGTAATCTTCGTTTTCGCAAGTCGGCGTTATTTCAACTCTGCGTCAATCCAGCCGGTTAGCTCCTTGAGGTCCGCAAGCGTGGTGTCGCCCATATGGGCAATCCGGAAGGTCTGGTCTTTTAGTTTGCCGTAGCCGTTGCCGAAAATGGTGTTGTGTTTTTCCTGCACGGCCTTGATGACGTCGGCGACGACGATGCCTCTTGTGTTCTTGATGGTTGTCAGCGTGTTGGAGGCGTATTTTTCCTCGCAGAACAACCCGAACTTCTCCTTTGCCCAGCTTCGGACGTAGTCGCCCATTTGCTGGTGTCTCTTCCAGACGTTTTCCATACCTTCTTTGAGCAGTTTGGTGCATTGATAATGCAGCCCGAAGATATGCGGGATGCTGGGCGTTGTCGGCGTCTGGTTTTTTTCGTTGGACTTGGTGAAGTTTTGGAAGTCGAAGTAATAGCCCCTTTGGGGGACCGACTTACTTTTTTCCATAGCGCGATTGCTGACGGCGGCGACGGTAAAGCCGGGCGGAAGTGCGAATGCCTTCTGGACCGAGGCGAAGGCGACGTCCCATCCGAGGTCGTCGAAGTGCATCGGTAGTCCAATCATACCGCTTACGGCATCGACGAATACGAGCACGTCGGGATATTTCTTCTTCATCATTTCGCTGATTTCATAGAGGGGGTTGGTAAGCCCGGTGCTTGTCTCGTTATATACCAGCGTAATGGCGGCGTATTTGCCGGTCTCCAGCTTCTTGTCGATTTGTTCGGCGGTTGTCGCCTGGCCCCACTCGACCTTAAGCTCATCGACGTTTCTTCCGCAGCTTCTTGCGACACTGGCCCATTTATCACTGAAGGCGCCGCAGCAGGTGGCCAACACCATCTCGTTGAAATCGACGCAGTTGCGGATGGAGGCCTCCCAAAATCCCGACGCCGATGATGTAACAAGGAAAACGTTCTGTTTGGTGAAGAGAACTTTCTTGAGCATATCGAGGACTTCGCTGTGCAGTTGGGCGTATTCTTTTCCGCGATGTCCCAGCGTTGGCCGGGCCAGTTGCTGAAGGACATCTTCCTTGACCATCACGGGCCCGGGAATAAACAATCTTGGGGGTTTTCTCCAGTCTGCCATAGACACACTCCTAAAAACGTTAAGGTTTATTGATTACCAGGCCGGTATAGACCTTCGGGAAAAAGAAGGTCGATTTCTGAGGCATTCTTTCGCCGGCTGCGGTGACCAGCTCAATTTGCTCCATTTTGGTCGGGTTTACAAAAAACGCGGCCTGTTTAACGCCTTTGTCAACCTGGCTTATGGAATCGTCGATTGCCTCGCCGGTATCCTTTACATATTCGATGTTACCGCCTTCGGCGAGACCTTGTTCGTCGATGCCGAGATGTTTTTCGATAATGAGCTTGTGCAGGATGGCTACGTCGATGTCTTTCAAGTGGTCGCTCATCTTTGGCGCGACGGCATCCATCAGGCGCCTATCCCTGAGCACGGCGACATAAAAAGCCCCGTTGCCGGCGTAGAAACCGAAGGCGTTTTTGTCGGCGTCGGAATCGGCCTTCATTTTGTCCAGCATTTTTTTCTTGGCGAGCTGTTTGGCTTCGTCGCCGTCAAAGGGAAAGGTTAGCAGTTCGAAGTCGTTCTGCAGGTCAGCCAAAAGTTTTTGGGCGTTGAAGTTTTTGACGTTTTGTATCAGGCGATGCGTTGCGAGGATGAACAGGCCCTTCTGGGATGTGTTTACAAAGGCGGCCAGGACGTATCGTGCAGCGGGGTCGCCTGTTTCCTTGTAGTAGTTAAGAGCAGTTTCGTATCGGTGGTGGCCGTCGGCGATGATGCAGGTCTTGGTGCTCATCATTTTTGCGATTGCATCAAAGTCGGTGTTGTCGGTAATCCCGAAAAGGCGATGCCGGACGTCCTGTTCATCGACGAAATCGATAATCGGTTTTTGTTTTGCGGCTTTTTGGACGATTTTGTCGGCGACGTTTTGGCTGTCCTGATAGAGCATAAAGATAAGCCCGAAGGATGTTTTGGTGGCCCTTCGCAGGTTCAGCCGGTCTATCTTGGGTTCCTCGAGCGTGTACTCGTGGGGTCTGACGCCTTTTCCAAACTCTTCGAGTTTGGCGAGGGTGATGAAGCTTAGCCGCTGTGATTTTACTCCGGCCACTTCGAAATCTTGGACGTAAGCGTAAATTGTGTCGGTCGTGTCGCGCTTGAGAGCGCTCGTCTGCAGCCAGTCGGCGAGCAGTTTGGCCGCCCTTGTGTATTGATTGTTGTTCGGGCCGTCCGACGGGCTGGTCTTGCCCCTGATTATATGAACGATGTTGTATTTGCTTTTTTTGTAGAGCCGGTCCTGGAGATCGGGGTCGATAACATCGTAAGGAGGCGCAATGCAGCGACTGACGTCACCAACAACCGCCTCGTTGAACCTATACGCCTTAAATGGCCTGATTTCCATTATCACACGCTGGATACCGCCATAAACTTTGGGTCGTGATTACAGCCAAAACCCCACACTGCTGAGCTTTTCAATTTTTGCGAAGGGAAAAGGATACCAGATTGGGGGGCGGCTTGTCAATTAAAGAATGGACTTGGTTTACCGCGAAGAAACGAAAGAGATTGCGTCATTAGGTTGCGGTTGCGTTTAACGTAATACGATAGACGAAACGAGTAGCGCAACCGCTAAACGTAAGACGATTTGTCAGTCAGAGGATATCGACCAGCAGATAGCGCTGGACGAATCCCGGCTCTCCCTCAAAAACGATGCGGCCGCATTCGCTGCAGTTTTGGGTGAGTGGGCTGCGCTCTAATACCTCGGTCAGGTGTGTGGCCCTGCTGTTAATCTCTAAAACGCTATCGCCGGCAGCTTGATGCCCATTGAGCCGTTGTCCACATCGTGGACACCGCCCCGTTAATTTTCTCCATATATATCTCATTACCGCTCCTCCTGGTAACTTCTAATGATGGATTGTAAGGAGGGAGAATGGGAAATCAAGCAGAAATTGCAAAGATTTTAGGACTTTGGTGAGAATTTCTTAAGGGCTAAGGATAACCTTCCGCAACCGACGAACCGGCCGAGAACCCTTGATATTGGCCCTGCCGCCTAATATGCTCTGGTTTTATGGAAAAGATACGCGCAATAATCTTCGACTGGGGAGGCGTCCTGGTAGAAGACCCGGCGCCGGGATTAGTCAAATACTGCGCAAAGGCGCTTGGCGTCGGCGAAGACGAATACAAGCAGGCCTACGGTATCTATATGGATGACTTCCAGACCGGCAGGGTTACTGAACAGCGGTTCTGGGCGAATATGACAAGCCGGCTCAACGCTCGCCTCGGCAAAGCCCGTAGGCGAAGCCGGGTGCCGATGCCGAAAGCCAATTCTCTCTGGGGTGACGCCTTCGCCGCAGTTTATGTCCCGAGACTGAAGCTTTTCACACTGGCTGCTTGGCTGCGAAAAACCGGCTGTAAAATCGCGCTATTGTCAAATACCGAAAAGCCCGCTGTTGAATTCTTCCATAAGCAGAGGTACGATGTGTTTGATGCGACTGTCTTTTCCTGCCTCGAGGGGGCAAAAAAGCC
>CAYUIL010000128.1:3923-6306 GCA_964444715.1 uncultured Pirellulales bacterium
GCCCGAGAGAAAAATTTACGAGATTACCTTAAACAAGCTTGGCACGACACCCGGGCAGACGCTTTTCATCGATGACAGACAGGACTACATAGATGGCGCAAAGCGGGTCGGGATTGAGACGATTCTCTTTAAGGACATCAGCCAGCTCAAAAAAGACCTCAGCAAATTCTTCTCAAATCTTGTATAATGACTATGAACTCTGGCCACACCGACAGCGAAAAGGCGGGCTACAAGTATGTCGCACAAATTGACTCGTCGGCGGCTCATTGCCGGCTCAATTGCAGGGGCTGCCGGTGTTGTTGGGCTTGAAGAAAGAATCCTTTTGGCGGCGCTGCAGAAGGGCGCCGAGCCAAATGGGACAAAACCACCCTCCCCCCAGGACGCGAGAATCCCCACGGGCAAAATCGGTAACCTCACAATCAGCCGGCTTATTATGGGAGGCAATCTCATCGGCGGCTGGGCGCATTCACGCGACCTGCTCTATGTGTCGAAACTGTTCAAGACCTACAATACCAAGGAAAAAATCTTCGAGACATTGCGCCTTGCAGAACAGCACGGCATTAACACCATTCTGATTGACTCCCAACAAATAGACATCATCAACAAGTACAAAAATGAAAACTCCGGCAAAATCCAGGCCATAACGTCCGTGAAACCGCAGGACGACAACCCACTTGCCGATATCGACAAAACCGCCGACAAAGGCACTGCAACGATATACCTGCACGGCGCCGCCTGCGACAACTGTGTCAGGCACGGGCGAATAGACGTTATCCAAAAAGCGCTCGACCACATAAGAAAGAAAGGACTGCTCGCAGGGGTCGGCTGCCACTCGGTCTATGTCCTGCAGCAGTGCAGGGAGGTCAAAATCCAGCCGGATTACTGGGTAAAGACCTTCCACCACGACAAATACTGGTCGGCTCATCCAAAGGAGAATCGCGAGCCATTCAGCGTCGACGGCAAACTCGAGGATGACCACAACCGGTTCCACGACAATATGTTTTGCCTTGAGCCGGAAGAAACAATCGAGTTTATGAAAACAGAGGAAAAGCCCTGGATTGCCTTTAAGACGCTGGCCGCCGGGGCCATACATCCGACGGACGGCTTCAAGTATGCCTTTGAAAACGGCGCTGACTTCATCACCGTGGGTATGTTTGATTTTCAGCTCGCTGAAGATTCGACCGTCGCCCGAAACGTCCTCGATAAGACAAAGCAAAGAGAGCGCCCGTGGCGCGGCTGAGAATCACGGTCACCCCTGCTTGTCGTCGGGTTTGTCGCCGGCAGACCCAATCCCAAATTTCTTAATAAACTTCGCAATTGCAGCCCTGTGTTTCTCATTGAGAAACTTCTTCTCGACCAGCAGCCGGATTCCCAAAAGCTCCAGGCCTATCAAAGCAAGCCACGACCCGGGCGTAAGAGGCGTCAGCAGCGCAAAAAGCCCAACGATAATCAGGATTATTCCAAGTATCTTCTTAAAGATGACTTTCATTTCCGCTATCTTTCACCCTCCGCAGCGGCAACGGCTTTGCCGCTGCTGCGGAGGACGGGTCCGTCAAAGCTGTTGCAAATGTGCGTCACTGCCATTATACAGGATGACTAAATGAATTATCACCTGGTGATTTTGAAAAAGCCGTTTCTCGACCTTATACTCACCGGTCGCAAGACCATCGAGTCCCGCCTTTACCGAACAAAGCACAAATGGCTGGCGCAGGTCAGCGCGGGCGACAAACTGTTTCTCAAAGCCAGCTCCGGCCCCGTTATGGCGACCGCAACCGTCGCCGCCGTAAAGCATTTTGACAATCTTACCGCCCGCCGGGTCGCAGAGCTGAAACAACAATACAATCACCACATCGCAGGCGACGAGCAATACTGGCAGGACAAAATGAATTCCCATTTCGGGGTTCTGCTCTGGCTAAAGGACGCGCAGCAAATCCCCCCGATGATGATAACCAAAGCCGACTGGCGCGCCTGGGTCGTCCTTACTCCAAAGGAACACTTCGGCCTGCTGGCAACTTTCAGACCAAATCGCCTCTGAGAAATAGAGCTCCCGGCCCCTGTCGCAATAAAATCGAATCTGCGAACGTCTCTGCCTGTAGGTCGTATACTAATTTGAAAGATTTGTTGGAAAGGAGCGCAAGATGGCAAAGAAAGTCACTACGGGCATTATCGCAGCGGTTCTGATGGGGGCAATAGCGTTATTTGCCGGTGCGAAGGCACAGGAAAAGAAGGCCGCGGAAAAACCGGCCCAAAAGGCCGAACAGCAACTAAAAGCGGGCGAATGCACAAAACACCACGAAAACCTGTTAGACCAGTTGGTTAAGGCCTACGAAGCCAACGACAGGGGAAAAATGGGCGAGATTATCAAAAAGATGCAGCAGCGCAG
>CAYUIL010000129.1:0-926 GCA_964444715.1 uncultured Pirellulales bacterium
TGCCATCAATCGCGCCGGTGGTTATCGAGCCGTTAATGCTGCGCAAACCATAGGCATAGCTTGTCCCAGCCGTGGCGGAAATCACAGCGCTGCTGCCGATATTGCCATCAACCGTCAAATCCCCATTGGAAGCCATGGCATACGCATCGGAAGTGTTGGCATCGGCGGTAATTGTACCGTTAATTGCGCCGGTGTTGACATCGTTGTTATAGCTGTACAAACCATAGGCATAAGAGCCATTGGTCGTCTCGGCGTAAATCTGGCCATCAATATCGCCGGTAGATATCGAGCCGGAACTGAGCAAGGCGTAGGCGTTGTTTGTGCCAGCCGTGGCGGTAATGTTCCCATCAATCGCGCCGGTGTTGATAGAGCCGTTGTCGCTGTACAAACCGTAGGCGTTGTCTTGCCCGGCTGTGGCAGAAATCAGGGCGCTGCTACCGATATCGCCATTAATCGTCAAATCCGACGAGGAAAACAGGGCATACGCCACGGAACCGTTCGCATCGGCGGTGATTGTGCCATCAATCGCGCCAGTGGTGATAGAGCCGTTAACGCTGCACAAACCAGCGGCGTTGTCTTGCCCTGCTGTGGCGGTAATCTGGGCGTTGCTGCCGATATCGCCATTAATCGTCAAATCCGACGAGGCATACAGGGCGGACGCCACGGAACCGTTCGCCTCTGCGGAAATCGTTCCATTAATCTCGCCTGTGTATATTGTGCCGCTGCCACTGTACAAACCATAGGCATAGCTGTCCCCAGCCGTGGCGGTAATATTGGCATCGCTGCCAATATCGCCGACAATATTAATATCATCATGAGCGTACAGAGCATACGCATAAGAACCAATGGTCTCTTCAGCGGTGATTGTTCCGTTAATCGCACCAGTTGTGAGCACGCCGCCGCTGCGTAAACCAAAGGCGCTCATA
>CAYUIL010000129.1:936-6292 GCA_964444715.1 uncultured Pirellulales bacterium
CCGCCGTGCCTATGACCGTGGCGGTAATCTTGCCATCAATATCGCCGGTTGTGATAGGGCCATTCACGGTGTACAAACCTGCGGCCCTGTAGTCACCGGCCGTGGCGATAATGTTCCCATCAATCGCGCCGGTGGTTATAGAGCTAAAGCTATACAAGCCATAGGCATATTCATCTCCTGCAGTGGCGGTAATGTTCCCATTAATATCGTCGGTATATATCGAGCCGCCGTAGCTGTACAAACCAGCGGCATTATCTCCCCCTGCCGTGGCGGTAATGTTCCCATCAATCGCGCCAGTTGTGAGCGAGTCATTGCTGTACAAACCAACGGCCCAATCTCCCCCTGCCGTGGCGGTAATCGGCCCATTAATGTCGCCGGTGTGTATCGAACCGCTCCAGCTGCACAAACCAATGGCACTGTTTGTCGCTGTTGTGGCGGTAATGTTCCCATCAATTGCGCCTGTGTATATCGAGCCAGTATAGCTGAACAAACCATAGGCGTCGGAGCCAGTGGTCGCAGTGGCGGTAATGTTGCCATTAATATTGCCGGTGTTGACATCGACATGGGCGTACAAACCAATGGTATGGCCTACCCCGGCTATGGTAGTAATCGACCCATTCATATCGCCGTCGATATCAATAGAGTTACCATCGCTGAGCAAACCATAGGCACCGCTATCTCTGGCCGTGGCGGTAATATTGGCATCGCTGCCGATGCCATCAACGTCTAAATGCCCATAAGAATACAGGCCATACGCAAGGTTGTTGGCATCGGCGGTAATTGTGCCGTTAATCCCGCCGGTGTTGATAGAACCATTTGAGCTGTACAAACCACCGGCCCGGCTGCCCCCGGCCGTGGCGGAAATT
Source organism: uncultured Pirellulales bacterium (assembly GCA_964444715.1). Lineage (GTDB taxonomy): Bacteria > Planctomycetota > Phycisphaerae > Sedimentisphaerales > Anaerobacaceae > Fen-1362. The sequence goes on from CAYUIL010000129.1 coordinate 1,803, forward strand.
ATCCCATTAATATCACCGGTGGTGATATCGCCGCCGTCGCCCCACAAACCATAGGCATCGTCTCCCCCGGCGTTGGCGTCAATTGTTCCGTTAATATCGCCGGTGATAATAGAGCCGTTATCGGCGTACAAACCAGCGGCCCAGTTTCCCCCAGCCGTGGCGGAAATCAGGGCGCTGCTGCCGATATCGCCAACATTTATGTCCGAAGCTGAATATAGGGCATACGCATTGTAAGTGTTCGCATCGGCGATGATTGTCCCATTAATATCATCGGTGTGTATAGAACTGCTGCCGCCGCTGTACAAACCGTAGGCATCACCTCCTCCTGACATTGCGGTAATCGTGCCGTCAATATCGCCGGTGGTAATAGACCCGTCATAGCTGTATAAAGCGTATGCATACCCGCCCCCGGCTGTGGCTGTAGCGACTATATTAGCATCGCTTCTAACATCGCCAACCTTTATGTCCTCATAAGCCCATAGTCCATACACATCCTCGTCAGACGTGGCGGTAATCGTGCCGTTAATATCACCGGTGGTAATAGCCCCGTCATCGCTGTACAAACCATAGACTTCGTCACTGGCCGTGGCGGTGATTACACCATTAATATCACCGGTGGTAAGATTAACATCGCTGTACAAAGCATAGGCATAGACTCCTCCGGCTACGGCTGTAATCGTCCCGTTAATCGCACCTGTATTAACGTTGCCGCCAAAGCTGCATAAACCAACACCATAGTCTTCCCCTGCCGTGGCGGTAATTGTTCCATTAATCGCGCCGGTGGTAAGATTAACGTCGCTGTACAAAGCATAGGCGTTGTCTGTTCCTGCGGAGGCGGAGATCAGTGCGCCGATGCCGATATCGCCGTCAATATCAATGTCTCCATTGGCATACAGGCCGTACGCATCGGAAGTGTTGGCATCGGCGGTAATTGTGCCGTTAATCCCGCCGGTGTATATTGAGTTTCCGTCACTGGTGTACAAACCAACGGCCCAGTTTGTCCCAGCCGTGGCGGTAATCGTTCCATTAATTTCGTCTGTGTGTAACGAGTCGCCGCTCCACAAAGCATAGGCGTTGTTTGTTCCTGCCGTGGCGGTAATCAGGGCGCCGATGCCGATATTGCCATCAACCGTCAAATCCCCATTGGAATACATAGCATACGCATCGGAACCGTTGGCATCGGCGATAATTGTGCCATTAATCGCACCGGTGTATATCGAGCCGCTATTGCTGTACAAACCAGCGGCGTTGTATGTCCCAGCCGTGGCGGTGATTGTCCCGTCAATATCACCGGTATTGACATCGCCGAAGTTGCTGTATAAGCCATAGGCGCTGTCTTGCCCGGCTGTAGCGATAATTTGAGCGTCGCTGCCGATGTTGCCGGTCGTTATATCGTCAGAATTGGAATACAGCCCATACGCATAGTATAAACTATTAGCGTCTGCGGTGATTACGCCGTTAATATCACCAGTGGTCAGCTTTCCGCCACTACGCAGGCCGTAGGCCTCATCATCTTCGGCCCAGGCGCTAATCTCGGCGTTGCTGCCGATATCACCTACCGTCATATCTGAGTATGAATACAGACCATAAGCATATGAACCGTCGGTTGCCTCGGCGGAAATCTTCCCATTAATATCGCCGGTGTTGACATCGCTACGAAAGCTGAACAGACCGGCGGCATCATCTTGACCCGATATAGCGGTAATCGTGCCATCTATATCGCCTGTGTTAACGTCATCGTTGTAGCTGTATAAACCATAGGCGCTGCTTTGCCCTGCAGTTGCGGTTATATTGGCGTCGCTGAAAATATTACCAACAGTTACGTCGTTAATCGCATATATAGCATACGCATCGGAACCGTTCGCATCAGCGGAAATCATTCCATTAATATCGTAGGTGTATATGCCGCCCGTGCTATATAAACCATAGGCATTGGAACCAAAGTACGCCAGGGCGTCAATAGTGCCATTAATATTGCTGGTGGTAAGATCGCCGCCGCTATACAAACCAGCGGTATTGTCTATAAGTACTCCGGTGACAATAATGCCATTAATCGCGCCGGTGGTGAGATTGCCGTCGCTGGCCAAACCATAGGCATTGGAGCCGGAGGCCGCCATGGCGTCAATAATGCCATTAATCGCGCCGGTGGTGAGATTGGCACCGGCGTACAAACCAGCGGCATTGCTGTCCCAGGCCAGGACACTAATCGTCCCATTAATAGTAATATCACCGGTGGTAAGATTGGCGTCGCTGTACAAACCGTAGGTATTGCTTCCCTCGGCTGTGGCGGTGATTGTGCCATCAATTGCGCCGGTGGTGATAGAGCCGTTCTCGCTGTATAAACCAACAGCCCAGTCTTGCCCAGCCGTGGCTGAAATCTGAGCGTCGCTGCCGATATCGCCGACAATATTAATATCATCATAGGCATACATGGCATACGCATTCGAACCGTTGGCATCGGCGGTAATCGTCCCATCAATATCGCCGTTAATCGTCAAATCCGATGCGCCCGACCCGGCATACATGGCATACGCATTGGAACCGTTACGCGTCGTGGCGGAAATATTGGCGGTGCTTGCAATATTGCCGTCAACCGTAACAGCCGACCATGAATACAGACCGTACGCTTCAGAACCGTTCGCATCGGCGATAATGTTGCCATTAATCGCGCCGGTGGTGAGGGGGTCGTTGCTGAACAAACCACGAGCATAATCTCCCCCGGCCGTGGCGGAAATCGTCCCATTAATCGCGCCGGTGGTAATAGTGTCCCAGCTTCGCATACCGTATGCATAATCTCCGCCAGCCGTAGCGATAATGTTCCCATCAATTGTGCCGGTGCTGATATCGTCATGGGCGAACATACCATAGGCTCTGTCTTGCCCGGCGTTGGCGGTAATTGTGCCGTTAATTGCGCCGGTGTCGATATCGCCGTCCTCGCTGTATAAACCATAGGCATAGTCTTCGCCGGCTATGGCGGTAATCGTCCCGTTAATATCGCCGGTGGTGAGATTTTCGTAGCAGTACAAACCGTAGGCATCGCTGTCCCCTGCGGTGGCGGTGATTGTGCCGTTAATTGCGCCGGTGTTGACATCGTAGTCATAGCTGTACAAACCATAGGCATAGTCTTCGCCGGCTATGGCGGTAATCGTTCCATTAATATCGCCGGTGGTTATCGAGTCATAGGCGCTCAGACCGTAGGCCCTGTCTTGAGCTGCGGTGGCGGTAATCGTCCCGTTAATATCGCCGGTGCTGAGCGAGCCGTCGCTTCTGAAACCATAGGCCCTGTTGTGTCCTGCTACGACGGTAATCGTGCCGCTAATCGCGCCGGTGTATATCGAGCCCTCGTAGTCAGAGCGCAAACCAAAAGCAGAGCTGCCCCCGGCCACTGCGGTAATCGTCCCGCCGATATCGCCGGTGGCGATGTTTCCATCCTCGGTGAATAAACCAACGGCCCTCCAGTACTCAGTTTCGGCAACAATCGTTCCATTAAGCGCGTCGGTTATTATTGAGCCGTTCGGGCTATACAAGCCATAGGCATGTTCTTCCCCTGCGAAGGCCTCGATAACACCACTGCTGCCGAACAGGCCAACGATTGTGATATCGCCTTCATCACTATAGAGACTGTAAGCATCATAGTCGTCGGCAATGGCCATAACCATGCCGAAATCATTGCCGTCAACTGATAAGTCACCGCCCTCGCCAATGCCGACAACATACGATGAGCCGCTTTCAACGATGTTAAATAGCGCCTTGGCATCGGAGCCGAACAGACAGAGGAGAAATATCAACACAACCATCCCTGGCAAAAACCGCCTCCGACCATTCGGCACTGCCATAACTTTTGTTTGCCCCCGTTGTCTTCGATAAAACTTACTGTTCATAAAGGATTCCTTTCCAGATTAAATGTTTCCTTTTTTTATTATTATCGGTATTTTCGGTTTTTTTTCAATCAGCTAATTTTATAAAAAACATTTTTTTACGCCCGATTTCGTTAGCCAAATTCTTCACTTCCGTCTTCGCCATTCTGTTTCGCTAAAGCTACGCAGAAACCAGCTACGGAGGACAGGCCGCTCCCCGCTTCGCCCTAAAAAGAGGGCTTCGCAGGGCAGGCAGGACAAGTTAACACTGTTTATTTTTTTAGCCACAGAGAACACCTACCCGCTTGAGACGTGCGGGCACAAGGAGAACACAGAGATTTTATTTACTGTTTTTCTACCACGGATACCCGCTTTCGCGAGCACAAGTTTACACAGATTAACACTTTACCAATCACTAATTCACTCACCAGTTAAGCAATGAAATAATTCATTATTAATAGTTCATAGTTCATGGTTCATGGTTCATGGTTTTTATATTCCGCCAGACGGACCCGCCACACGACTGGCGGGCAAGGCGGCGGACAAGTCGGCGGCGATTTATGGTTTACTTTCTTCATTTTTTAAATCTTTCTTCAATAATTTTTATTTCTTCGTCTGTTAGGCCGTAAAGTG
>CAYUIL010000130.1:0-6276 GCA_964444715.1 uncultured Pirellulales bacterium
CCTTTGAATCCACGACTCAGTAATTTTACGGCTGCTCTTCGGAAGGCGCGGTTTGCTGATGGATTCTCTTTCGCATCTCACCGGGGTCATGCGAATAATTCACCGCGGTATCGTATGTGATTTCGCCCGCCTCATACAGTTCCATAAGTGAATCGTCCATCAGGTGCATACCCGCTTTCCGGCCCATCTGAATGACGTTGACCAGCATGTGGAGCTGGCGGTCGCGGATGTTCTTCCTCGCTGTGTGGTTGACGATGAGCAGTTCCGTTGCGAGGATGCGGCGTTTCCTGTCGGCGGAAGGGACCAGCCGCTGGGCAATCACACCTTGCAGCGAATTGGCTAATTGTGCGAAAATCTGCGGCTGCTGGTTTTCGGGGAATACCGAGACGATGCGCTCGACGGTCTGCAATGTGTTGGGCGTGTGGCAGGTGGCGATGACGAGGTGTCCCGTCTCCGCCGCGACAAGCGCGGTGGCGGTTGTGTCGAGGTCTCGCATCTCGCCGATACAGATAACGTCCGGGTCCTGACGCAGGACGTGAATTAGCGCGCTGCCGAACGACTTTACATCGGTATAGAGCTCCTGCTGGATGATGACGGCTTTTTTGGAGTTGTGGACGTATTCAACCGGGTCTTCGATGGCGATAATTTTGCACCGGCGTTCGCTGTTAATAAGGTCAATCATATAGTTCATCGTGGTTGTTTTGCCGGTGCCCGTCGGTCCGGTTACCAAAACCAGCCCGCTGGATAGCCGCGTGAAATCCTCAACCTCTTCGGGCAGCCGAAGCTCGGCCCGCGTTCTGACGTGGTCCATAACAGGACGGATGGCCATTTCGGGGTTGCTGACCCGGTAATAAACCGAGACGCGGAATCTCCCTAATTTTTCGTCATATACCGAGCAGCACAACTGCCAGTCGCGTTCAAAGACCCTTTTTTGTTCTTCATTGAGAAGCCCGTAGCAGAGCCGCTTGGTATCTTCTCTGGCAAGCGGAGGCATATCGGCAAGAACGATATCGCCGCTGATTCTAAATAAAGGCGGCAGGCCCGCGACGATATGAACGTCGGATGCGTTTTCGCGTCGTGCAGCCGCCAATATACGCTGAATCTCACCGGGTACCACCATAGGTCATCTTCCAAATAATCTCGCAAAAAAACCTTTTGTTTCGACCTTTCGCAGCGCCTCCTCAGCCGGCCGCCAGTCCGGGTGCAGCTTAAGCGCCTGCTCGAAGCTAATCTTTGCTTCGGACCTGCCTAATTTTGCCTGACAGCACCCAAGCTCATACCAGGCAAGTGCGGATTTAGGCAGCTCATCGACGATTGTCCGCAGGTACTGCAAAGCGGCGGCATAATCGCCCTTCCAGTTGAGCAGACGCCCTGCCTGGAGCCGGACCATTGGTCCATCATCACCGGCGACGCCTACCGCCTTACTTATGCAGTTTTGAGCTATATTACTCTTGCGATTCAGCAGCACCTCTGCCCTGGCCAGCCAGACCCTCGACGTAACATTGTCTTTGGCTATTGAGTTATCTGAATATGCGATTGCCTTTTCCAGCCGACCGTCGCGCGCACAGGCAACTGCCTTGGTCGCCAATAGCTCAGGGTGTTCGGGAAACATCTCGAGGGCCTTATCGACCCACACGGCTGCTTCCTTGTATTCGCCCAGCTCGATGAGCATCAGCACCTGCCCCAGCCAGCCGGGATAAAACGCGCTGTTCTGCTCCAGCGCACGCGAATAGTTTCGCAGTGCCAGCTCAAAATCACCCGCAAACCAGTACCGCAGCGCCTGTTTGTGGAAATACTCCTCATCGCGCATTTCCTCACCGGCACCTTGTTTACCCGGCCCCTCATCGGACCTGTCACCAAACTCAAGCCGTGAAAAACGCCTCATTGGTCTGCCCTCAGGAACCCCCGCTTAGCCAGCGGAAACCACCGCATAACAGCAAGAGCTTCGATATCACTCTTTTGCAGTATGCAGACGTCGCGCATCATACCGCCTGTCAGATTCGCACCGCCGTGGCGATAGGCAGTGCTGACAAAATAGCAATCGACAGGGATTGTAGCCGACAACTGCTCTCTGGACAACCAGCGGGGTACAGGAAACTTATCGCCGTCGAGCACCTTCTCGTTGACAACGAACCGGCCCCCATTGATTTCAATCTTTTCGCCCGGCAAAGCCACAATTTGCCCGGATACAGTGTATCTGTTCGGCATAACCTGATTACCGTAAATTTGGGGAAAACGACCAAAGACCAGCGAGCCGCGAGGAAAATTGCCTCCGTGTGCCCGGCTGCGCCTGGCCAGTAAAACGTCTCCGACCTGAACATCCTGATTGGGTATAGCCAGATTCGAAAGGCCAAAAACAAAATCTCTAAACGCAGTGGCTCGGATGCCCCAGTAAAAAATTGCAAAAACGACGAGCACTACAGCAAAATCGCGGATTTTCCCCGAGATTTCGGTCCGCTCCTTTGACAATGCATAGCTAAAGGCAATCCAGCCGTGAAGACCGACCGCAAGTCCCAGCAGCAAAAATCCCAGGCCGCCGCCGTAAAAGAATATCCCGGCAAGCAGGGCCAAAAACCAGCCGAGCACAAACCAGCGAATCTCGCGGAAGCGACCGCTGATATAATGCGCCAACCCCGGGATTATAGACAGGATAAGGCCAAGGAAGGCGTCGGCGGACATTATCCTCAGAAAGGCAGGTACCCGCGGGACGGTTAGTCCCTCCGGCAAAGCTATGTGAAGACGTAACCATCGAAGCGCCGCACGCTCCGGCTTTTTCCAGTAGGCCATCCGCGGCGGGTGGACGTCAACCGCAACATCCTTCGCTTCCAGTATCGAGCCGCAGCGAAGGCATCTGGTTTCGCCGGGAATGTTCTCAAATTGGCACCGCTGACATCGCATCTGCTGGCTATTGCCCGGTCTTTAAGTCCTGATGAAGGTTGATTCGTGACTTGACCTCCGGCTCGTAGTATTCGCTTGTCAGCTTCTGGTCTTTGACCCTGCCGACTATCTTGCTTAGCCATTCGGTGTATGCCAGACAGCCCTTGCCCTTGACTCCCTTGACGTGAACCTTCACCTCGCCTGTTTTGGAAATGACTATTTCAACCTCGTGTTGTGCCATTTTTTAATCCACCCAGCGCCGGACGTGTATTCGAATGCTCTGGTCTTCCATAACCTCTTCGTTGACCATTTGAAATCCCTTGTTTTTCAGCTCCGTAGCGACGCGGTTATAAACGAAGCACTGCGTCATTTTCTGGCTAAACTCCTCTGCTATCTGCTTCAGCTCCGCCTTGGTTCGACCTTTGCCTTTGGCGCAGACCCTGCACCGCCCGCGCTCGTCCCGGCCGACGCGAATCTCGATATCGCCTTTCGTCAAAACAACTTCTTTCCCAGCCGCCAGATTTTGAGCAAGCACCTCGCTGTTGGCAAGCTCCACCTCCACGGTCTGTTCACCGGCCTGTTGCTGCTGCTTGATTTCCTCCTTGACGGTCTCCTTCGCCACAAGCCCCAGCGCCGAGGCGGCGCCGGCAACCGCTGCGACAATCACCGGCCAATTGGCAATTATAATAGGCGTTAGGACTACCACCGTGCTCATATCCTGCTCCTTACTTTTGGTCCTTGTCGTTATATTTCGAGCTTGCGTTTGTCGGCGCCGGGTTCGACGGCTGCTTCGTCGCTTGTCGCGGACCTCGCCCGCCCTTCGGCCCATTTACGCAGGCCGTCAACGTCTTCACTCATTGTTTTCGACAAAGGGACCGTCTGCCCGATGCTTTTCAGCAGCCGGTCCGTCGTCATAGCTTGCTTTTCGTAGAACACGTCGAACATCGCGCTGATGATGGCTTCCTCGATTTCGGCCCCGCTGTAACCCGCCGATACACGCGCCAGCGCATCGATATCGAATGAGGCAGGGTCGATTCGACGTTTTTTCAGATGAATCTCAAATATCTCTCTCCGCTCGGTGAACGCGGGCAGGTCCACAAAAAATATCTCATCGAAACGGCCCTTGCGAAGCATCTCCGGCGGCAGCATTGAAACGTCGTTGGCCGTGGCGACAACAAAAACCGGCTTGTCTTTTTCAGAAAGCCACGTAAGAAACGTCCCGAATACCCGCGCACTTGTGCCGCTGTCGGTATTTGCCCCGCTTCCCCGCGAGCCGCGAAACGCCTTGTCGATTTCATCTATCCAGAATACCACGGGCGCCACGGACTCGGCAACCTTTATCGCCCGACGAATGTTCTGCTCGGAGGAGCCAACCAGCGAGCCGAATACCTTTCCCACGTCGAACCGCAGCAGCGGCAGCCGCCAGGTGTTGCTGATTGTCTTGGCCATTAAGCTCTTCCCGCATCCCTGCACCCCCAAAAGCAACAGACCCTTGGGCGACGGAAGACCAAATTGCCGCGCCTGGTCGGTGAAAGCAACGGAGCGCTTAATCAGCCACCCTTTCAGCGAGTCGAGTCCGCCGACCGACGCCAGGTCTTCCTCGGCATCGTAATACTCGAGCAGGCCGCTTTTACGGATAATCTGTCTTTTTTCGCTGTGGATGACCTCCAAACTCTTTTCGCCTAAGCTGCGATGTTCGACCAGCGTCTTGGCGAGGACGTTCTCGGCCTCTGTAAGTGTAAGCCCCAGAAGCGCATGCACAATTTGCTCCCGTGTGTGGCCGTCCATCTTGACGTTTAGCTTCGGGTTTTCCTTGACCTCATCGATTATTCTGCCTAAAAGGGCCGCAAAGTCCTTCTCGGCAGGCAAATCGAAATCCACAACCGTCAGGTCTTTTTCAAGCTCGGCGGGAAGCTCGAATATCGGGCTGACTATAACTATGGTCTTATATGTGTTTTGCATCGTGCCGGAAACCTCACGCAGCCGGCGGATAACCGACATATTCTGTCCCTTCAGGAACGGGTGAAAATCCTTGAAAACGTAAAGGGCCGGCTCAACGTGCTCAATCACGCTATCAAGCGCAACAAGAGGGTCCTGTGTTGTGGTGTCCTTGTGCTTCTGGGATTGAATCGATGTCCCTGCAGGCACAAGACCCGTGGTAACGGACCACTCAAAGACCTTTTTGCCTAACCGGGAGCCGATTCTGGTTACGTGCCTCAGGAGCCGCTGCTCCTCCCAGGTGATAACATACACCAGAGGATAGCGGGCACGAATGAGAACCTCGATTTCGCTCATTTGTTTTTGGCCTGCCTGGCCCTCGGCGCCGCCGCCGCTCAACGTTTCCTTAGGTTCGGGCATATCCTTCGTCCTCTACTTTCGGCGGCAAAAGCTCGCTGTTCGGGTCCAGCACCCTCGCTACTTTCAGAAGCTCGTCGTCCGGCGCCAGCATAACAACCCGCCCGTCGGACAGCACGCGGATTTCAAAGTCCCCGCACTTTCGCCTGTATGGTTTTTCCCTCATTGGACCAGCGTCAATCCCTTTTCGGCCGCCAGATGCTCGGCACGCCTGAATTCATCGGCCTGTAGATACCGCCTCGGAGCAGCCGTCGCCTCAACGGGCGGCACATAGTTGCCTCTCAAGCTTAACTTCGCGTTCGGCAGCTCCGCCGACAGCCAGCTCAAAATCGGCTCAAGACAGCAATCAATGTGGCCCGGCAGCACCAGATAACGGACAATCACGTCGGAATGTCCAACGGCCTTGAGAATATTCCGCTTCGCCACCTCCACGTAATCCGCCGACGCGAGCAGCCGGTTCGCACAATCGGCGTTGCCGCACTTGAGGTCGGCAAGACAGATATCAATCAGTCCCGCCATCAGCTCATCGACTATTATACTATAATACATATTCGAATTCCAGACCACCACGGTTGAAGCATCCAGCCGGGCGAGCAATTCGAGGATGCCGTGGACGTTGACCGCCGGCTCGCCGCCCAGCAGATTAACCGTGCGGGCGCCTTCTTTCTTCCGCCGGGCGATTGTTGCGGCGAGCCGTTCGACGTTCATCTCTTCCGCCGCCTCCGGGCTTTCGTTCCACTCATCCACCGTGCAGAATTCGCATCGCAGATTGCAGCCGGCAAAATAAATCTGGTGCGATGGGTTCAATCCCTTCTCCTCGCCCCAGTGCAGAACCTCTCGAAAACATCGGACGCCTGCATCCAGCCGACAGTAACCTTTCACGCCTGCCGTCCGGTCAACGCCGCAATTACGGGGACACAATCGGCACTCCCGCAACGCCTCGCGGGCGATTTCCGCTCGCCGATGTGCCTGTTTATGTGCCACTGGATTCATTTTGTTTGAATATAGCTTCGGCAGGCGAACCGGTCAACACAGACCTGTTTT
>CAYUIL010000131.1:0-6247 GCA_964444715.1 uncultured Pirellulales bacterium
GCGCGCAGCCACAGAACATCTTTGTCCGCGTGCAAAGCTGCACGTGAATCTCAAGCCCCACCAGCACCTTGTAGTCCACTTTACTCATCAATAATCAATGGTCGTTTCTTGTGCCAATCGGTTTGTTTTTCATACATACGCGCCATTCGCAGGAGTTTATCTTCGCTGAACGCCGGGGCGAGTATCTGGATGCCGATGGGCAGCCCCTTGTCGTCAAAGCCGCAGGGGACGCTTATGCCCGGGATACCCGCCAGGTTCACCGCTATCGTGTATATGTCCGACAAATACATCTTCAGAGGGTCATCTACCTTTTCGCCCATTTTGAAAGCGGTGGTCGGCGAGACGGGCATCATAATACTGTCGCATTTCTCAAACGCCCGGACGAAGTCCCCGCGTATCAGGTTCCTTACCTTTAGCGCCTTCAAATAATAAGCATCGTAATACCCGCTCGATAGCGCGTATGTCCCTAACATTATCCTGCGTTTGACTTCCTTGCCGAAGCCCTCTGCGCGTGATTTTGTGTAAACCTCGATATAATCATTTGGCTGCGATGTCCTGTGCCCGTAATGCACGCCGTCATAGCGCGACAGATTGCTCGACGCCTCGGCCGTCGCTATCACGTAATATGCTGCTATTGCATAATCAAGATGAGGCATATCGATTTCTATCAGGGATGCGCCGAGGTCTTTGTAGGTTTTTAACGCTTCATCTATTGCTTTTCGCACCTGCTCGTCGGCGCCGGCGTTGAAATTTGGTGCAATACCAATTTTCAATCCCTTAGTTGGCTCATCAAGTTTGGCAAGATAATCAGTGACCGGAGCGATTTGTTCATCGACGCTTGTGCTGTCGGCCGGGTCGTGGCCTGCAATGACGTTCATCATCAGTGCCGCATCTTCTGCCGTCTGAGTTATTGGTCCAATCTGGTCCAAGCTGGAACCATACGCCACAAGGCCATAGCGTGATACCCGGCCGTATGTTGGCTTCAATCCCACAACGCCGCACAAACTTGCCGGCTGCCTTATCGAGCCGCCGGTATCCGAGCCAATCGCGGCGTAGCAAAGCCCCGCTGCCACCGCCGCCGTCGACCCGCCGCTGCTCCCGCCCGGCACTCGCTTGATATCCCAGGGGTTCACGGTGCGTTTCAGCCCCGAGTTCTCGGTGCTCGAACCCATCGCAAACTCGTCAAGATTGGTCTTGCCCACGATGATTGCGTCGGCGGCCATCAGCTTTGCAACCGCCGTGGCGTTGTAAGGTGCGTGGAAGTTGGCCAATATCTTCGATGCGCACGTCGTCGTTCCAAACGTCGTGCACATATTGTCTTTTATTGCAATCGGCACGCCCGCCAATTGCCCAACCGGCTCACCTTTGGCTATGCGATTATCCACCTCCGCCGCCCTGGCAATCGCCTGCTCCTCGAACGTGCTTATGAACGCGCCGATAATCGGCTCGACCTTTGCGATGCGCTCAAAGACCGCCCTCGTCGCCGCGACGCTGCTAATCTCGCCGGCCTTTATCTTGTCCCGCAATTGTTTAGCACTCAACCAATCCATTCAATCAGCAATCATCAATTCAATTATGGCTCTTCTAAAATCTTCGGCACCTTGAAAAACGCCCCGTCTTGCTGCGGCGCGTTGGCTAAGGTCAACTCCGTCCCCAGCGATTCCTTCGCGATATCCTCGCGGAAGACGTTGTTTATCGGCAGGCAATGCGCCAACGGCTCAACGCCTTCGGTATCCAGCTCGTTCATTCTCGCGACATAATCGAGAATGGCGCTCAGTTGTCCCGCAAATTCCTCCACCTCTGCCTCGCTCAACTCCAGCCGGGCCAGTTTCGCAACCTTTCTCACTTGTGCTTCATCTATTTTTTTGTCCATACCGTTCGACCTGCCAATCCTTCGACTTGGCTCAGGATAATACAAAAAAAGCGAGGCGCAAACCCGCCTCGCTTAGGAATTTCGCTGACCCAATGGCCTCCGTCAATCGGTCGTCTTCTCGGCGGGTTTATAGTTGCGTTTCTGCCGTTTCTGAACAAGCCCCATTTTCAGGGCCTTGGCCGATACCCTGATACGACAAACCGAGCCATCCACAACCGCCTGCACCTTCTGGATATTCGGCTTGAACTTCCTTCTGCTTATGCCGGTAATCTTGCGGCCGACGCCGCCTAAGTACTTGGCCTTACCTCGCCGGGCTATTCTGTTGCCAAACGACGTTCGTTTGCCTGTATAGTAACACTCTCTCGACATCTAATATGCTCCTTTGCAAAAATTGCCAAACTACAGGAACAAGGATTATAGCAATAATCGTTTTGGCCTGCAATGCTGATTTCGCTCAATTTTCGCATCTTTTAGATGCCGGTCGTTGCTGTTGCAGAACAAGGGGACTTTTTGTAGAATGCCTTTCGCCGTTATTACGGGGTGTAGCTCAGCTTGGCTTAGAGCGCTTGGTTTGGGACCAAGAGGCCGCTGGTTCGAATCCAGTCACCCCGATTCGCCCAATAAATCAGTTTTTTCAGCGGTCCTCTGCTTCTTGTTGCCAAAAATTCTTGCAATTTTAAGAGGAATTTGCTATACTTATAGTTTGAAGTGTATCGCTGTTATTAGGGCGTATATACGGGGTATCTCGGGATGAACAGACGTGTCCGAACGGCACGGATGCCGAGAATAAAGAGTGGTGAAGGATTATGGGGGGCCAGGGTGCTTTGTCTGGTTCTGCTGGGTTTCTGCACGTGCTTTGCCGCAGACGTCATCCTCAACGAATACAATGCCGTCGATAACGACCAGTATCTTAATGGCGGGGACGCCTCGGCTGATGCCGACGGCGGCAGGGCCTCTGATTCCTATTTCGGTCGCGCCCCAACCAACGGCGGGGACTGGTTCGAGCTGGCGGTGATTACCGACCACCTCGATATGCGAAACTGGAAATTAGACATCTACGAAGCCGGGGCGTTTTCTGAAACCCTGACTTTAACCAATCACAGTATCTGGTCGGACCTGCGAAGCGGCACAATCATCACCGTCTCCGAAGATGTCCCCAGCGATATTAGCTACAATCCCGCCGCGGGCGACTGGTGGATAAATGTTCAAGCCAACGGCGATGCCAACGGCGCGTATATTACGGCGTCAAACTTCACGGCAAGCAAAGACAACTGGCAGCTTCGAATCAGAGATGCCAATGGCACAGTGAAGTTCGGCCCCGCGGGCGAAGGAGTCAGCCCCGCCAGCGGAATTAGCGGCACGGAAATTTTCAGACTCAAGGCCGATCCCAGCGCATCGATTACCCCCGCTTCGTCTGACTATGACGACGGGCATGACCTCAGCACTTTCGGTGCACCAAACCGATGGGGCCAGCAGAGCTTCAATCAATTGCGCACCGTCGTTGCCCAGCCATCAAGCTTGACGCTTTTATCGCCTAACGGCTCAGAAGTCATAATGGGCGGCACTATTTATCTCATTGCCTGGCAAACTACCGGCACGGTTGCCGACGTCACTATCGAGTTCTCGATTGACAACGGGCAGGCCTGGTCGGCTGTTTTCCCTGACACTATTGGAAACGCGGGCAGCTATGAATGGCTTGTGCCGATAGTTGATTCCGCGCAGTGTCTTGTCCGCGTCGTCAATACCGCTGACCTGGCTGTTTTCGATACCAGCAACGCTGTCTTTACCATATACGAATGTCCTCTTGAGGGTGACCTCGACGGCAACTGTTCCGTTGACTTTTACGACTTTTCAATCCTCGCCTCCGACTGGCTCCAACCCTCCGGCCTGTAATAACCAGCAGTCGGTAATTATCGAGTTCACGGCCCCCTGGTGTATTGCATAATGAAAGGGGAAAGGGTAATCTATTACCAGGCATGGCGGAATTGACGCCAGCCGGAATGAGTGATACCGAATTTTGCAGGGGAAGAGAGTATGGCGGCCGCAAAGGACCAGGTTTTTGAGCGGGTTCGGGAGGTGCTGGTTGATGCGCTGGGTGTCGATGAGGAGGAAGTGGAGGGCTCGGCGACACTGATGGGCGATTTGGGGGCGGAGAGCATCGATTTTTTGGATATAGTGTTTCGGCTGGAAAAAGCGTTCGGCATAAAGATTCCGCGAGAGGAGCTTTTCCCCGCCGAGACATTAATGAACAACCCCGAGCTGGTCAACAACGGCAAGCTCACTGCAAAGGGATTGGCGGAATTGAGAGAGAAGATGCCTCACACGGACATGTCGGCGTTTCAAAACGACCCGGACATCAATAAACTTGGCGACCTGTTCACCGTCGATTCGATAGTCAACTACGTCGAAGGCAAACTCAACGGCCGTTGACGATATTACCTGCATCACCCCGCGGTTTTTGTCTGCTCTGTTTCTTTTGGCTGCTCCGGAGGTTTATTCGGCTCGACGATTCTCGACTGAATTTCGCGGATTACCGCCTTGAGTTGCTCAACCTGCTTTTCAAGCTCGGTTGCCTTTTGGGTCTGTTCGGCCAGCAGCGTCTTTAGGTTATCGCTTTCCTGCTGAGCATCCTCCGCATCGGTCATTACGATGTCTTTATCTTCGAGCAGTCGGTCTAATTGTTCCTGAAGTTTGTCTCGTGATTGGTTTGCGGTTTGCAGTTTTTCCCTCAGGTAGCTGGCCTCGCCTTTCAGCTTAACCACTTCGGCCCTTAGTTTGACGACTTCGGCCTTCGCCTGCGCCGCCTCGGCAAGCGATTTTTTCTTCTCGTCATCCTTGCAGCCGGCCAGCACAATCGGCATCGCCAATACCACGAGCAATCTGATTCGTGCCATTTTGTCGGTCATTTTTGCACTTTCGAGCAGACAGTCCTCTTTACTTTTTAATATCGGCAATTTGGAATGAAAAACCGCAACCGATACTTATCTTGGCCAGTCCGAACCTTTTATGCCGTGTATTGTCAGGTTTGGATTTGGGTTGCCGTCGTTGGCGGGGCGAATGTCATTCGCATCGAGAAAACGCACCTGTCCATCCACGAACAGGAAATTTCGGCTGCCCGCCCAGCCCCACCAGGCCGGGTCATCGCCCTGCTCGATTCGCCGGTGGTTACTCAGCCATTCACCCACAATTATCTTCTCGGCGGGTCTGGCGACGTTTACACATTTCTGCGGCACCGATGGCTTCGCAGGGGGCATATAGGTGTTCTGAATGCTGTTCATATCGTCGATTTGCTCGGGGCTGTGATAAAACGCCATCGAGTAGGAATAGCTGGTTGATTCCCACTTTTGCGGGGCAACCTGGTCCGCCGGGCACAACAGAACCGAGGGGTTGTTGGCGTCGATTCTTCCGCCGAGGTAAGGTGCGAGAAAACCTCGCCAGCCCCGCCCCATCCACAGCCAGTAGTAGGGGGTCGCGGACAGCGGGTCCTGGGCGCAGGGGTATGTATCGTCGTTTGAATTCAGGTACAGGTGCATCGCAATGTCGATTTGCTTGAGGTTGCCTGCGCATCTCGTGCGCTTCGCCGCCGCTCTCGCCTTTCCCAGTCCCGGCATAAGTATCGCCAATACCATGGCGATTATCGATATGACGACAAGCAGCTCAATGATGCTGAAGCCGAACAAATCTTTGGCAGGGTATGCTTTGCACGCCAATTTTTCTGTTTTCTGTCTTGCATCCTCTGTCATCTGTTGATTATTCGACCGTAACGCTTTTGGCGAGGTTCCGTGGCTTGTCAACGTCGTGCCCGCGCAGGACCGCTGCGTGATAAGCCAGCAACTGCAGCGGCACGACGGTAAGCATCGGCTGCAAAAGTTCCGGCGCATCCGGTATGGCTATCAGGTAATCGGCATACGGTTTGACGTGGTCGTTGCCAACGGTTGCGACGATAATGGTTTTGCCGCCGCGCGCACGGACCTCGCAGATGTTGCCGATGATTTTTTCGTATTGGGGGCCTGTGGTGGCAATGAACACAGCCGGCATACCGTCCACAATCAGGGCAATTGGCCCGTGCTTCATCTCCGCCGCGGGCAGGCCCTCGGCGTGGATGTAACTTATCTCCTTGAGCTTCAGGGCCCCTTCGAGAGCCACCGGATAGTTGACGCCCCTGCCCAAAAACAGCCAGTTGTTCTCGTTGATATTTGCCTCGGCGATTTTTCTGATGTGGTCCGATTGTTCGAGAATCTTTGAAATGGTGTCGGGTATTTTGGACAGTTCCTTGATGTATCGTGCTGCTTCATCGCTGCTGATGTGCCTTCTTCTGCTAAGCTCTATTGCCAGCATAGTCAGCACCGCCACCTGGGCCGTGAAGGCCTTTGT
>CAYUIL010000132.1:0-6246 GCA_964444715.1 uncultured Pirellulales bacterium
TACTATTGTATCTTTTCCTTTCAAGGACCGTTTTCTTTTTTAGTTCTACACGCTGTCTGAGGATCCCCTCGCGACGGCCATAGTAGGCATCATCCGGCATCACATAAGGAATCCACAGCGGCGGGCATTTTTCGTCTTTGAACAGATTCTCAATCTCATGCTGGCCGTTTTTGGCACAGGCGAAAGACAATACCGCGACCGGATGCAGATGAATCACGTATTTGCCGAGAATTGCGTGCTGGGGCGTTTCCACCGATGGCCGGATGTCGCCGGCAATTTTATCATCGCAGGCAAGAAGCAATCGGTTCACAATCTCCGGCTCACGCGTTTGGGCGGGGAGTTTGGCAAGTTGTTTGTCTTTGACGATTTCGATGACCTTATCAAGGCGCAATCGTCGCCAGCCGTGCTCGACGTTCATATCCTTTAAGGCCATCCTGCTTGCTTTGATGAACATAAATTTGCCTGCGCAGCCCTTACGGGGGGCGTCGGTCTTGACGGAGGTATTACCGCCGCCACCCTGAACGAGCGCTGGGTCTTTGCCCGTCGCGTTTGATATTCTTATCAGGTCCCTTAGGGCCTTATCCATTGATTTTTTAGCCACAGAGGCCCCGTATTTTTTAGCCACCCCGCTTCGCCCACAGGGCTACGCAGGGCAGGCAAAGGACACGGAGGTCACAGAGATTTATCCGCCGTAGCTTTAGTGAAGGCGGAAATGAATTATGAACAGTATAAATCCGTGTCTGATACTAACAGCGTCAATCGGTGTCTTTTTCTCTTCTCTTAGGATTTCTCCTCTCAGGGCTTTTTAAACATTTCTCTTTAACGCAGGCAACTAACTTTTCCACGACTTCCTCGATAGTCAAATGGGTAGTATCAACAATGATTGCATCAGCGGCGGGTTTCAGGGGGCCGACGAATCTTTTCTCGTCGCTGTCATCTCTTTGCCGGATATTCTCTCGAATCTGTTCGACGGTTTGTTCGATTCCTTTGGATTTCAATTCCGCCTGTCTTCGGTGTGCCCTTTCATCAAGACCGGCCGTAAGGAAAAATTTCACATTCGCATCGGGGAACGCGATGGTGCCCTGGTCTCTGCCCTCGGTTACGATTTTATCGTGTTTGGCGGCGAATTGTTGCTGCATTTCGACTAAGCGCTGGCGGGCGGGGGCACAAGCCGCAATGTAACGGGCGTTAGCGGTAACCTGCGGGTCGCGTATCTTTTCGGTAACATCGGCGTCATCTATATGGACCAGCATCCCAGCTTGCGCCGCGGTGAACTTGAACTCCGTGCTATCCAGCACATCAAGAAGCTGCTGCTGGTCAGTCAGGTTTGCACCTGTTTGCATCGCGGCAAGCGTGACGGCACGATACATAGCGCCTGTATCGAGAAACGTCGCATTCAGTTTCTCGGCGAGGAGGCGAGCGACCGTGCTTTTGCCGCTGGCAGCGGGACCATCGATAGTAACAAGCAATCGAGCCATACGTTTCCTATTGATTATTGATGATTGATTATTGCCAACAACAGACACGGTGTGAGACCAACGGTTCAAATTATCGATTATCAATAATCAATTTATCAATTTGTGACTCTGACGACGACCATACTCGTATCATCCACTTGACGGGCCAGACCTACAAAGCGTCTTCTAAAGCCGAGGATGTTCTTAATCACCCCTTCGGCAGTAAGCTCAGGGCCGAACTGCTGCTCGGCGGTTTTTGTCGCGGTGCATTTAGTGAACGTTTCGAGCAGGCGTTCTCTGCC
This sequence comes from uncultured Pirellulales bacterium, assembly GCA_964444715.1. GTDB lineage: Bacteria > Planctomycetota > Phycisphaerae > Sedimentisphaerales > Anaerobacaceae > Fen-1362. Next base: position 1,760 of record CAYUIL010000132.1, read on the forward strand.
CCAGGTGTCGCCGTCGAAATTAGCGGCGTCAATCAGGCCATCGGTATAAAACAGGAGACAATCGTTCTCGTTTAACTGAACCGTTTCGGAGAGATACTCCGCCTGCGGCAGGACGCCGAGCACAAGACCTCCTCTGTTCAAGTCGGTAAATCGCCCATTCCTAAGCAATGCAGGCGGCTCGTGTCCACAATTGCAATAGGTTATGGTCCGTTTCTCAGTATCAATGATGCCGTAGAACAGGGAGATGAACTCTCCTGCCCGGCACTCTTCGCACGCCATTTTGTTGAGCCGTCGGACGGTTTCAAGCAACGCGTCCGCCCAGCAACAACACTCTGAATAAGCGCGCAGCGCGCCGCGAAACGAGCTTGTCATTATCGCCGCCGGCATCCCTTTTCCAATCACGTCGGCGATAGCGATGCCGATTCTATTACCATCCAACTGCAAAAAATCGTAGAAATCGCCGCCCACGTCGAAACAGGGGATATACGTGGCGGCAATGTCCAGGCCCGGTGCCTTTGGCGCTTTTTCGGGAATCATCCGCCGCTGGATGTGTCCCGCCAGGCGCACCTGCTCGGTAATCCGCGCCGCCTCAATCGCCTCTGCGTAGAGCTTGGCGTTGGTTATGGCGACGGCGCACTGCGCGCCGATTGCCCTTGCAAGCTCGATGTCGTCGTTATCAAAGTGTGCCGGCTTTCCGCTGTAAAGTCGCAGGACGCCGATGGGCTTGTCCCTGAATTTCATCGCGACGGTAAGCTGACCGACCAGCCCTTCTTTTATTGTGGCTTCCTTGAATGAAACCCTGTTATCGTCCCGCATATCATCGAGGACGACGGCTTCGCCGGCAAAGGCCGCCTCGATAACGGGGTCGTCCTTGTTGACAACGCCTTTGTTGCGGTATTCTTCGCTCAGCCCATAGGTGCTGCGCATCTTGAGGTCGCCGGCCTCTTCGTCCAGGAGACGTATCGAGCAGGCCTTGAGGCCGGTTATTTTGACCGCCGCCTCAGCCAGCTTATCGAGCACCTCCTGAAGCGTAAATCGGCCTGCTACCAGCGTTGTTATCTGGTATATCTGCTCGTCTCTTTCAATTTGTTCGCTTGTCTTTTCCGGCATAGAAGATAACTACTCGCCTGCGGAATACTTGTGCTAAAAACACCAACCTTCTTCGCAACAGATAATCAGTGGATTATACCCGACGCCGGGCAGGGCGAGAACATCAAATTGGCCGCCAGGGCGATACTTGCATAATAAAGGTCTTTGAGTTAGGATTGTTTTTTCGAGATGTTAGTATTCGATAAAAAAATGGACCTCGTGGCAAAACGTATCGTGTTTTCGGGGCGTGTTCAGGGCGTGGGCTTCCGCTTCACGGCGCTGAACATAGCCAACCGCTACCGCCTGACAGGATACGTGCGCAACGCGCCAAACGGCGAAGTAGAGATGCTGGCGCAGGGAGAGGCGGAGATAATAGACGACTGCGTCCGTGACATACAGGATTCGTTTGCAGGATACGTCCGCCAGATGGACGTCGAGCCGGCGACGCCCGACCCGAAGCTCACCGATTTCAAAATTACCTTCTAACCGCCGTCACCGGCCATTTATAAATTTTCGAGGGACTTCCAGCCCGTGAGCTGCCATTAGTTTTGAGTCGGACATTATCTGTTCGGCAGGCCCGACAACAACCACCCGGCCTGCATCCATCACCGCCGCGGTGTCGGAGACGGCAGCGGCGAAATCCATACTGCACGTTGCAATCACAAGCGTTTGAGACAGTCCGGTGAGCAGCTTGACAAGGTTGTTGCGGTTTCGGGGGTCGAGGGAGCCCTCCGGCTCATCGAGCGTGATAATCTTCGGGGACATAGAAAGGACGGTGGCGATTGCCGCCGCCCGCTTTTGGCCGGCGGAAAGATGATGCGGCGCCCGCTCCGCCATCCCGGCCAGGCCAACATCCTCCAGAGCGCAGGCAACTCTTTGTTTCACCTGGTCGGGGGCAAGGCCCATATTCAGCGGCCCGAACGCCACGTCGTCAAACAGCGTGGGCATAAAGAGCTGGTCTTCAGGATTTTCCAGGCAACAGCCGATACGCGAACGCACCTGCTTTAGATTGCCGTTTGTAATCTCCAGCCCGTCGATAATCACCCTGCCCGTGCCTTTTATAAAGCCCGCCATTGCCAGAAGCAGCGTGGATTTACCTGCGCCGTTGGGGCCTATCAGGGCGACGCGCCGGCCGTGCTCAATATCCAGCGTTATCTCAGACAACGCCGTCGTGCCGTCCGGATACCTGTAAGAGAAGTTGTCAATATGTATCGCTTTTGTCATTGCCGTTCACCGCAGAAGGGGCTTTACGAACAAATATAATCCGAGGATGAAACACACGGATGCCGCAGCGAATAAATAGTCGCGTCCGCGGACCGCCAGCCGATTGACGGTTCGCCAGTTTCCGTCGAAGCCGCGGGCCTGCATTGCGGCGCTGACACGTTCGGCGGTGTCAACGCTGCGAACAAACAATGACCCCAACATTGCAGCCGCAAATCTAATCCCTGCTCGGAAACCGACCCTGCCGATTGACCGGCCGGCCCTGGCGCGAAGTATGTGCTGGGCACTATCTATCAAAAGGAATATGTAACGATACAGAAACCCCATCTGAATCACGAGCAGCTTAGGCGTCCCAAGTTGCCGCAGGCCGGCCAACAATTCCGCGAAACGGGTGGTCGAAACCAGCGCAATCAAGGCCAGCATAGTTACGACAAACTTTGCGAGGATGGTCCAGCAGCGCAGCCAGCCGAGTGTTGTCTGCCAGGTCCACGGACCAAAGGCGACGGCCGCAGCCGTCTTGTCATACAGCGGACAAGTCAGGGCCAACACAAGCACAAACGGGCTGACAAACAGGATATGCTTAAACGTAAAGCGCAACGGTATGCCGGCCAAAACCAGGACGGCAAACGGTCCAACCGCGTAACAAAACAAAATGCTAATCGAGGTGCGAGGTAATGAGATGACCGCCACGGTAAAAACGACCGTGACAATGAACTTCACCCTCGCATCGAGACGGTGAATTAATGAGTCCTGATACGCGAATTTGTCTATATACGCGTGGTGCATTTTATTGTCTTCTGCGCAAAAGCGAAGCAGCAATCCATATTACGGCCATTGTCAGGGCCGAGCCGACGACACCCGCAAAGCTTGTCCAGCCCGCTGCGGCTGAGCCGCGAACCGAATAATCGGGCAGCGGTGCGTATTTTGACTGCAATTGGTCAACCGCGGCGATTGTGGAATTTTCACTGGATACAATCGGCTTGAAATCAGGCTGGTCGGGTCTTTCGAGATAGCTCCACTCCAGACCATCCGGCATTTCCGAAGCCAGCAACGACAACCCTGCCGCGGCAACAACCGTGAAGACCAACAGTGTCGCCAGCACTGTTTTTCGACTCAGCCGAACCTTACCGGGCAGCGCCTCCAAAACGAGGTCGGGCCTGAACTGCTGCAGATAGGCAAGCACTGCTACTGTAATCAGGCCCTCGACGAGGCCGACCAGAAAATGAACGCCGACCATTGTTATCAGAAAGGTCAAGAACGGAACAGCTAAGACGCCGGACAGAGCCGCCTCTATGGGAACTAACACGGCGCCGGCTTCAAGGGCAATCAAACAAGCCAGCATCGCTCCGACGTATGTCCGGACGCTGCTGCTTTGGCCGGCGGTTATCACTCTATACAGGAAATATCCGAGGTAGCTCGGGACAAGGCCCATATTTATGATATTACAGCCGAGGGCAAGGAGACCGCCGTCCTGAAAGATAAGGCACTGAACAATGACAACCGAGGAAATCACGACAGCGGCCAGATGCGGCCCGAGTATAATTGCCAGCAGGACCGCCCCGACCATATGTCCGCTGGTGCCCGGCATTGCAGGAAGCTGAAAATTGACCATCTGAGCGGCGAATACAAACGCACCGAGGACGCCCATCAGGGGCAGCTTGTCGGAACTGACAACCCGCCTGACTTTTCTGCAAATCAGCCCAAGTCCTCCTGCCGCTACCGCCAATGTCCCTGTGGCTACCGGCACCGACAGCAATTCATTTGCCATATGCATAACGTGGTTCTCCTTAATACTCAGAAAGTCATTTGCGCTCTGACGCCCACAACAACTGCGTCCGAAATCTCACTGCTACCTCCCGGATTGGTTATGTACTGAATGTCCGGACTTATAATCAACCAGGGTGCTACCTGCATACTGTAATAAACTTCAAAGGCACTCTCATAGTCATCCGTGTAAGTGGCTGATGCCTTATCGCTGAAGGTGCCGTGGGCAAAACCTGCGCCAAGCACGTCATCATCCCTGCCTTCGAGTAATCCTTGATACTGGAAGCCCAAACTCCAGAAATTTGTGATGTCGTTTCGCTCACTGTTTGCATTGCCATAGCGGAAGAACATACCAAGTCCCTGTGCATCCTGGGGGTCGGTATTTTCCTTTGTCACCATCTGGTCGCAGGTGA
>CAYUIL010000133.1:0-6234 GCA_964444715.1 uncultured Pirellulales bacterium
CAGTGCAGCAGTGGTGACGGCGGTGTTTTGCAGTGCATATCCATCCTCTGCTGCTGCAGCAGTCAATTTGCTACTGCCACGGAGGACAGGTTCCCTGTTGCGGATGGACTGAAGTGATTTTATCAGCAGGCCGCACCCCAACATGAAGGCGGCGGCGGGCGTAACATAGGCAGAGAAAAGGATGTAGAGTTTTTCATAGAAGGCGACGGCGGTGCTCGGCGGGATGATGAAGGGGCGCAGCAGGAGCATAGCGGCGACCGGGGCGATTATGCAGAGCGGAGCGAGGATTTTGAATCGCGGGCGGGGCGGGCTTTCGAGGGTGTTTGTGCCGGCCAGCGACGTGCGCCAGAGTGGGACGAGGATGATTGTTAGAAAGCCGAGCAGGCCGAGCGGGCCGTACTGCGTTAGAATACTAAGCACAAAGCAGTGGGGGTCCGAGACAGTTTCGGGGGCCGAGGGCGGTTTGTATTGATGGTAGAGTGTGGCGAAGTTGCCTGGGCCGATGCCTGTGAGGGCGTGGTCGGAAGTCATCCTGGCTGAGGCCTGCCAGTATTGCCATCTGACGAGCATTGAGTTGCCGCCTGGGAGCCGGCCGAACTTCAGGCCGTAGTAGGCGACGAGGGGCACGAGGGCGACGGAGCCGATAATGCAGGCGGCGAGGATGATATTTTTGGATATGTTTGGACATTTACTGTGCAGGAGCAGGTCGAAGACCGCTGCGGCAATAAGAAATGCGGCTATTGCGCCTTTGCTGCGGGTTAAAACCAGGCCGAAGAGGACGGCGGCGAGGGCAAAGGCGGCCAGGACAAAATTGCCGAGCGGCGCAGGGGACACTTTGCGGTGTTTCAGCCGTTCAGCCAACAGGGCAATTGATGCGAAAGAGGCGAGAACGGCAAAGGAGCCGGCGGAGTTGCTCGTGGTGAACGAGGCGCGGACGTCTTTGGAGTAAATGCGGTGTTCGAGGAGCATATGGTTGAGCGAGCCGGGCTGGATACCGAGCGGCTGGAGTATTGAATTCGGGTCGTTTTTGTACTGCTCGAGCATAATGTTGTTGCTGACGAAGAACTGTTCGGCTGACTGCCAGGCGGCGACGATGCCGAGCGCAGTTATGGTAATGAGCAGTATCTTTATTTTGGCGTTGGAGTCGAGCAGTTGGGCAAGCAGGATTGCCATAAAAATGGGGGCGAGCAGCATTAGAGATGAGCTGATTGCAGCGCGTTTGTTTGCGGCGTAGAGGGACGCCAGTATAGCCGCTATAAGGAAAATCCCAAGGCCTATTTCCATTGTGGTCGTTCTATATGAAAAACGCCTGCTGAACAGCCGAGCGAGGACCCACAGGAGCAGCGCAAATATCAGAACGGCGGACACAGACAACGAATAGACCGCATCGTTTATTACGGCCTGGATTTGTGCGGACTGTGGTGCGGGGGCCTCCGTGAAGGTGGTGCGGAGGACGATAACAGTGATGCAGAGGACAAAGAGGATATTTTCAAGCAGCGCTATGGTTTTGCTTTTGGAGTTATCGGTTTTGGTTGTCAGGGCTGTCATTCCGCCTCCGGCGGATAAATTTTAGCTGTTGTTTCCAATATTGCGATAATGGCCAGTATCATAACGGTCTGACCGAAGATAAGAATGGCACCGGCGAGGTTTACCTGGTAGAGGAAAGTTGCGCCGATGCCGGTGCAAAGGGTGGCGAGGTATAGAGTGAGGACGGTCTGGGTGTCGGTGAGGCCCAGTTTCCTGAGACGATGAGAGAAATGCTGGGTGTCGCCGACGAAGGGGCTTTTACCCTGGTTGATTCGCAGGAGAGTTACGGTGACAAAATCGTAGAGGGGGACAGCCATAGATATGAGAGGGATGAGGACCGGATACCACTGGCCGGAGGCGGCCTGGTGGTAATAGGTGGTTCGCAGAGTGAGGACAGCGAGGAGGAAACCGACGGGCAGGGAGCCGGCGTCGCCCATAAAGATTTTCGCGGGCGGGAAGTTGAAGATGAGAAAGCCGAGAAGCGTGCCAATAAACAGTATTGCCAGGCCGCTGATGAAGACCTGGCCGCTTATGACAGCGGCGGTAAAGAGGATGGAAGCAACGATGACAGCGATGCCGGCAGCGGCGCCATCCATATTGTCTAAGAAGTTGAGGACGTTGATGACCAGCACAATCCAGACAGCGGAAAGGATGGAGGTGAGGAGTTTACTTTGGATGAACATTTCGACTCGGATATCGGCGAGGAACGCGGCAGCGAGGGCGACAGCGAATTCGACAGCTATTTTCGGAAATGGGCCGAGGCGCTTCTTATCGTCGAGCAGGCCGATAGCAAACAATGCGACGATGCAGAGCAGGACGATTATAAGCTGGCTGGTTTTGCTGAGGAAGCCGGGGCCGTGAATGGTTATGGACCGGTCGAGCCAGACCAATCGGCCCGGTGCGACAAGGAGTTTTACAATCAGGATGCCGGCGACGATGAAAGACAGGATTGTTGTAACGATGGAAACGCCACCGCCGAGGGCGACGACGGTTCTGTGGTATCTATCTTCAGTAGGGCGGGCGACGAGGCCGATGTGTTCGGCAAGTCCTCTGACAACGCCGGTGAGAACCGCGGAAAGGGATAACGAGCCGACGAGCAGAATTATTGCAAGGGTGGTCAGTGACACGTTTTTAACTGCTCCAGTAAATGAGTTCTTACTTTTGTGAAGAAGTCGTGATAACAGGGCTGCCTGTAATCGGGGTAGGTATAATCAAAATGTCGCCAGGCGCCTTTTTCATAGATTAACGTTACCTCGGCGAACATTTTATGGCCGATGTATATGCGATGCGAGTAGTTTTTTGTTGTGGCAAGCACCACTTTGGATGGTTCGATAAGACCCGGGTCGAGGTTCACCGGCCTGGGCAGGGGCATTTTTAATGAGCGGGCAAGCTGCTGTTCGAGTTTGTTAGTGGCGTGTTTGATTTTTGCGAGATTGCCGGGGTCGATTAGTTTTTCGAGCGAGGCGAATTGCCGGAGGATATTTGGGCCGGTTTCGTTTTTGTAATAGTCGGTCTGGGTGAACGGCCAGACATCACTTGTCAGGTCGATTTTGCCAAATTTGGCGGCCAGGACCTTGTGAGCTGCATCGAGACAATTCTGGTCTGCGGCTAAGATGCCGATTATCAATTTGACGGGTTGAGGGTTTTTGAGTTCCCACATAGTATCGGCATAATCTGGATTTCTGCTTCTGCAGGAATGACAACCGTTATGCGTTTAGTTTTTGTTTAAGTGAATTTACCAGTTCAATGGTTTTATCGACGGCGGAGGCGACTGGGACAGGGGTGGGTTTCAGCTCGCTGCGGAGTTTGAGTTCGACATTGCCTTGTTGAAGGGCCTTTTTGCCGACGGTGATTCGGACAGGGATACCAATCAAATCGGCGTCTTTGAATTTGACGCCTGCACGTTCGTCGCGGTCGTCCAACAGGACCTCAACGCCTTTATCGAGAAGCTCGGTGTAAATTTTCTCGGCTGTTTGGACGACTTCTGTGTCGTCCTGATTGACGGTAACGATGATGACCTCGAAGGGGGCGATGCTTATTGGGAATATGATGCCATTTTCATCGTTGCCGGCTTCGATTGCGGAGGCGACGATGCGGTTAATCCCGATGCCGTAGCAGCCCATAAGGCAGGGGTTTTCCTTTCCCGTTTCGTCGAGGAAGTTACAGCCGAGTTTTGTGGAGTATTTTGCGCCGAGTTTGAAGACCTGGCCTACTTCGATGCCGTGTTTGAACAGCAATTTTTTGCCTTTGTATGTATCGCCTTCGACGGCGTTTCGGATGTCGGCGACGATGATATTGTCGCCTTTAAGGGGGAAGTCCCGGCCGGGGACGATATTTTTCGTATGGTAGTCGGTTTTGTTTGCGCCTGTAACGCCGATTGCCATAGCGGCGACTGCGTGGTCGATAATAATCTTATCGACCTTTTCTGCGAGTCCCATCGGGCCAGCGAAGCCGACCTTGGCGCCGGTTATTTTTTCGATGGTTTCCGGGGTTGCAAGTTCGTTGTGCTTTCCGTTGAGGGCCTGCGTGAGTTTTTCCGGATTTAGTTCGTGGTCGCCGCGGACGAGGGCAACGACGGTATCTTCGCCCATTGAGAATATGAGGGTTTTAATCATATCCTTCGGCTGGGTTTTCAAAAACGCGCAGACGGCGTCGATAGAGCCGACATTTGGAGTATGAATTTCTTCACGAACTGGAAGCGCGGGCAAGATGCCCGCGACACTCCCGCGACACGGGTCAACGGCGGCTTTTTCGAGGTTGGCGGCGTAGGAGTTGTCTTCGGTATAGACGATTATGTCTTCGCCTGAGGGGCAGGGGATAGTGAATTGGTGAGACCCGGAGCCGCCCATTTCGCCTGATTCGGCCTCGACGATGACGTAATCGAGACCGCAGCGTTTGAAGATGCGCTTGTAGGTTTCATACATATTCCAGTATTCTTTATCGAGGCATTTTTCGTCGGCGTGGAAGCTGTAGGCGTCTTTCATAATAAATTCGCGGCTGCGCAAGACCCCGAATCGCGGGCGGAACTCGTCGCGGAATTTGAAGCTGATTTGATAGAGGTTCATCGGGAGCTGTCTGTAGGATTTGATTTCGCCTGCGGCGACGCTTGTTACGACTTCTTCGGCGGTTGGGGCAATAACGTTCCAATGGTCATTTCTATCCTTAAATCTTGCCATAGTGGGGCCGTAATCGACATCGCGGCCTGTCTGCTGCCAAAGCTCAATCGGCTGGACGGCGGGCATAAGGATTTCCTGTGCGCCTGCCTTGTTCATCTCGTCGCGGACGATGCTTATTACCTTGAGGAGGCATCGCCAGCCAAGGGGCAGGTAGGTATATGTACCGCTGGCTAATTTACGCATCAGGCCTGCGCGGAGCATCAGTTTATGGCTGGGAATCTCGGCGTCGGCAGGGGCTTCCTTGACCGTTGGTATCAGTATTCGACTGTATCGCATAATGAGTATCTCTTTCCTGAGTGGTTTTTATTGGGTATATAACGCAAAAACACAAGCGTTGCAAGGTTAAAGAAGAGGTTATGGATTCCCGCGTGCGCGGGAATGACAAATATGGTTTTTGGTTGATTATCAGGGGCGGATTACTCATAATTCGCCATAGGCGAACAAGTCAGGCCATTGATTATGGTAACTATAAAAGGAGTGTCCGCCACGGGCGGATAAAAGTGATGGCACAAGCGCATAAATTTATCAGCGAGATAGCACCGGGTGAGGTGGTTGATGATATCTATCTTGTCAAGGAGCCGGTGCTTAGGCCTACTTCGCGGGGGGATTTGTATATTGCGATGTTTGTCTGCGACAAGACGGGGCAATTGAACGGGCGGGTCTGGCAGGCCAGCGAGCAAATGTATGCGGAACTGCCCAAGCCGGGGTTTGTGCACATACAGGGCAGAAGCGAGGTCTATCAGAATAGTTTGCAGATTGTGGTGAATAATATCAGCGTGATTGACGCGAGCAAGGTGAAGATAGAAGAATACCTCGCCCGGACCGACAAAGATGTGGACAAGATGTTCGCGGAGGCAAAGCGGATTGTGGGGACGATAAAGAACAAACAGTTAAAAACCCTGGTCGATGAGTTTTTGGCAGACGAGCAGTTGATGAAAAAGTTTTGCAGTTGTCCCGGCGGTATGTCGATGCACCATGATTACATCGGGGGACTTTTGGAGCATACGTGGAATATGCTGCGGGCGGCTTCGGCGATACTGCCTTTGTATCCGGATGTTCAGCCGGACCTGGTATTGGCGGGTATTTTTATTCACGATATGGGCAAGACCGAGGAGCTTGCATACGACACGGCGTTTTCATACACGGATTCGGGGCAATTGATAGGGCACATAACCAAGACGATTCTGATGCTGCACAAAAAGGCGGAGGCGCTTGCGGGGCGGGGTGCGCCGATTGACAGTGCGATTTTAGATGTGCTGGGGCATATAATCCTGTCGCACCACGGGGAGCATGAGTTCGGCTCGCCCAAGCTGCCGGCCACGGCGGAGGCCTTTATGGTCTATTACATCGACGACCTTGACGCGAAAATGAATCAGGTAACCCGGCTGATAGAAGACGAGCGGGGCGATTCGAGCTGGACGGGCTGGCAAAAACCATTAGAGACCCGGCTGTACCGCAAGCGGATTGATTAGCGCCGGCAATCAGGAAGTCGCGTAAGTTATTTGCTGATAAGAGGATGCAGCAGATAGTT
>CAYUIL010000134.1:0-6196 GCA_964444715.1 uncultured Pirellulales bacterium
TCATCTCGGCACGGCCTTCTATGCCGAGTCGCTCTAAAATCTCAAACTGCTTTCGCAATGCGTCAATAGTCGTATCAGCGGGTATTAATCTCATTTTGCACCGAAAAATGATGACAGCCAGTTTACTAGAAGAGTGACTATGACTCCAACGATAAAACTGATGATGAGCAAAATCGGGTGGTTTTTTATATACTTCTCATACCACAATTTAATATATAACCACCGGCTATCGTATTCGTTGACCAAATCCAGACCTTCCAGTGTGAATTTTAAAACAGCTTCTTGTCTGATTTCATCTTCTTCACAAAAAGAGAGAAAATCCTTAAGACTTACTGGATCTCCAATTTGGCAAGCAATAAAACCCTCTCCGCTTTCTTTGACGTCAAGAATTAATCCCCGCTCTATGAGCTTACGGGTCGCGTTGTGAGCTCTTTCAGATATATCAGTAAAATATGCAGATTTGCCTATGTTGTAAATGTAAGAATGATACTTACGTAATGTTTTTATTTCATCTTTTGGCAGCCACATATTGATTTTCCTATCTTGTCAGTTGCAGGTTTTCGGGGCCGACGAGGTGGCGGATTTTGCGGCAAAATTCGGGGTCGGGGTTGACGGATAATTGTCTGTCAGCGGCTGCGTAAACCCTTCCCTTGTTAGTTCTGATTGCCACATAGACACAGCTTCGCCCCCTGTGGTGCTGGCAGATAGTTTTTATCTCGGCTACCTTTTCTTTGGTAACGTCTTTGGCGTCGAGATTGATTCGGACTTTGCCTGCGAGTTTATCCGTTGCCTCATCGAGGGTGATTATTTCCGAGGCGATGATGTTTGGTTTTTCCCTTCTGAAATCCAATCGGCCTTTGACGAAGACAATCTTGTCATTGGCCAGGAGTTTGGCGAACTGATTGAGCGTATTTGGGAACAGAACGACTTCTACTTGGCCCTGGAGGTCGAGGAGTGTGAAGACAGCCATTTTGGAGCCGGCGTTCTTACCGGTCCTGGTCAGGTTGTATCTGATTTTGGAAACAAGACCGCCGATGGTTACTTCCCTTTCCTGTGTGGTTTCGGCAATCTGGGCGGTGTTGATGTTCGAGAAGATATTGATGGTCTCGGCACAGTGGCTCAGCGGGTTGCTTGTAACGTAGAAGCCGAGGACTTCTTTTTCGTACATCAGCATCATTTGCTCCGGCCAGGGGTCGGCGTAGGGCAGGCGGTTGTGGTCCTGGGAGTAGTCCGGCGAGGCCTCCTGTGCGAAGAACCGCATTTGGCCGTTTAACTTGTCTGTCTGGGTATCAGCCCCGTGCTGCATAGCCGACTCCAGCCCGGCTATCATTTGAGCACGGTTGCCGCCCAAGCGGTCGAATGCGCCTGCTTTTATCAGGGATTCCATCACCTGCTTGTTGGCGGCCCGCATATCGACGTTTTCGCAGAAGTGAAACAAGCTTTGGAACCGGCCGAGCTTATCGCGTGCGGCGATGATTTGTTCGACCGCTTTTTCGCCGACGCCTTTGACGGCGGCCAGCCCGAAGCGAACCATACCTTTTTTGCCGTCGTTCTGTTTGTAGAGGGGCGTGAAGTCAACGCCGCTTTCGTTAATGTCGGGCGCGGTAACCTCGATACCCATATTTGTACACTCGGCGATGTATTCGACGACCTTGTCGGTATCGCCCATTTCATAAGTGAGCAGTGCCGCCATATATTCGACCGGCCAGTGGGCCTTCATATAGCCGGTTTGATATGCGATTATGGCATAGCGGGTCGAGTGGCTCTTGTTGAATCCGTAGCCGGCGAAGCGTTCGATAAGCTCGAAAATCTGCTCTGCCTGCTGTTGCCTGAGGCCTTTGGCGACCGAGCCGGCGACGAAACGCTGTTTTTCCTTGGCGATGGTCTTGGCCTGCTTTTTGCTTATTGCCTTAATCAGCGTATATGCCTCGCGCAGCGGGATATCTCCGAGCAGGTTGCAGATTTGCATCACCTGTTCCTGATAGACCATAATGCCGTAGGTTTCTTCGAGGACCTCTTTCATAATCGGGTGCGGCAGGGTCCATTTTGCCTTGTGCTTTCGGTCGATATAGTCGGGGATGAGGGTCATCGGGCCGGGACGGTACAGGGCGTTTGCTGCGATGAGGTCCTGAATCCTGTCGGGCTTCATCCTCATCAGGAGTTCCTGCATACCGCCTGATTCGAACTGAAAGATGCCTTTGGTTTTCCCGGCGGCAAAAAGCGCAAAGACCTTCGGGTCGGCAAGATTGATTTCTTCGAGATTTATCTTTTTCCCGTGAATCTGCTCGACTAGTTGCCCTGCGCGTTCGAGGACGCTGAGGGTTTTGAGGCCGAGGAAGTCCATTTTTAACAGGCCGACCTTTTCGACCATCGGGCCTTCGAACTGAGTGGTGATGTCCTCGGTGCCGGGCGGCTTATACAGCGGAACAAAGTTGGTGAGCGGCTCATCTGCTATGACAACGCCGGCGGCGTGGACCGATGCGTGGCGGGCAAGACCTTCGAGTTTTTTGCTGATGTCGATAACCTTTTTTGTCCGCGGGTCTTTCTCGTACGCCTGTTTCAATTGTGGTTCGGTCTCCAGCGCGATATCGAGCGTCATATTCAAGGTTTCAGGGACGAGCTTGGCCAGCCGGTCGGCTTCGGACAGCGGAACATTAAGCACCCTGCAGATGTCCCGAATGACCGCCTTGGCCTTCATAGTGCCGAACGTTATGATTTGAGCTACGTGGCCATATTTCTGACGAACATAGTCGATAATCCGGCCCCGGCCCGCCTGGCAGATGTCGATGTCGATATCGGGCATTTCGTTGCGCTGCGGGTCCATAAAGCGTTCGAACAGCAGGTCGTACTTCAGCGGGTCAACGTCGCACAGGCCCAGGCAGTAGCCGACTAATGTGCCGACGGCGCTTCCCCTTGCTCCGACGGGGATATTATTTTGGTGGGCGTAGTTGCAGAAGTCCCAGACGATAAGAAAATAGCTGGCGAAGCCCTTTGACTCGATGACGTTCAGCTCCCTGTCAAGCCGTTCTTTTATTTTGTCGTCGATTTTGCCGTAGATTTGCTGCGCCCTTTCGTAGCAAAGTTTCGTCAGGAGTTGCTCCGGGGTCGAGCCGTCGGCGGGGTGGAATCGCGGGGCGTGGCGATGCTTGAGGTCGAGCTCCACATTACACCGCTGGGCGATTGTCAGGGTATTGTCGCAGGCCTGGGGCCACTGTGGGAAAAGCTGACGCATTTGTTCGGGGCTTTTCAGGAACACGTCGGGCGGGTAAATCATTCTGTCGGGGTCGTCGGCTTTTTTGCCCGTGCTTATCGCGCAGAGGCAATTGTGTGCCTCATGGTCGTCTTCGTCGAGAAAATGCACGTCGTTTGTTGCGACAAGACCTATGCCAAGCTTGTTTGCCAGGTCGGCAAGAGCTTTGCAGATATTCGGGTCGTCGCCCTGGTGGCTTTGGATTTCGACGAAGTATCTGTCGGGGCCGAAGATTTTCAGGTAACCCTCGGCAACGGCCATCGCGGCCTTTTCATCACCGCCGGCTAATTGCACTGCCAGCTCCCCCTTGGGACAGGCGGAAGTGGCAATCAGCCCCTCATTTAATTCTGCGAGGATTTCTTTGTCGATTCGAGGGCGGTAGTAGAAGCCCTCGGTGTAGCCGACCGTCGCCAGCTTAATCAGGTTTTGGTAGCCGGTGTTGTTTTCGGCCAGAAGGATAAGGTGATACGCGGCGTCGCTGATTGAGGTTTTTGTGCGGTCAAATCTGCTGGCGGGTGCGATGTATGCCTCAATGCCGATTATGGGCTTGATGTGCGAGGCGAGCGCCTTTGTATAGAACTCGACTGCCCCGAACATATTGCCGTGGTCGGTTACGGCAACGCTGTCCATCCCGAGGTCTTTGCATCGTGCAAAAAGCTTTTCGAAGGCGATGGCGCCGTCGAGAAGCGAGTACTGGCTGTGAAGATGAAGATGAATGAATCCTTTGCTGTCTGCCACGAGTCAATCCTTTCCGGCTACGGTCAGTTTGTTATTGATTATTGATTACTGATTATTGATAATTGTAACGGTTAAGCGGTCGGCAATCAACTTTAGCGAATAGACCCGACAATTTCAGAAAGGGAATCGTTATGGATTTTGGGAATATAAATGATTCTTCACAGCAGTTTGGCGCCGCCTCGTTACCCCCGGCCGGCGGCGGCTCCGGCGGGAAAGGGGCCGGCTGGAGAATCTTCTGGGGCATAATCACCGGCTTATCCGTCCTGGCAAACATAATGCTTTTCCTGATGCTGGTCGGCGCGGTATTTCTGTTTGCCGCAGGGAAAGAAAAGAAGTTCACCGAGGAAGTTATTGAGGAGGGGCCTCGGACAGCCAGGATAGCCGTCGTCTCGGTGGAGGGCATAATAGACGGCCAGCAGGCGTCGGACGTGTATTGGCAGCTTAAAACGGCCAAAGAGGACAAGGCCGTCAAGGGGCTGATTATACGCGTCAACTCGCCCGGCGGGACCCTTTCCGGCAGCGACCAGATTCACAGTGAAATAACCAAATACCGCGCCGAGGTCGGCAAGCCGGTCATCGCCTTTATGCAGGGCGTGGCTGCTTCAGGCGGCTACTACACCTCCGTGGCCTGCGAAAAAATCGTCGCCGAGCCGACGACCATAACCGGCTCCATAGGCGTGATGATGGGCTATCTCGTTTTGCAGCAGCTTCTGGAGGAGAAACTGGGCATACAGCCGATTATAGTCAAGGCGGGCGAGAAAAAGGATTGGCCCAGCGCCTTCCAGATGCCTACCGAGGAACAGTTGCAGTATCTGCAGAGCAAGGTCGTCGACCCGGCCTACAAGCGATTTGTCGAGGTTGTTGTTGACGGCAGGAGTGAGCTGACCGAGGAAGATGTGCATCGCCTTGCCGACGGCAGCATCTACTGGGCCGATGAAGCCCTGAAAGAGAAACTGATAGACGATATTGGGTATCTTGACGATGCGGTGGAGAAGGTCAAGTTACTGGCCGGAATTGAAAAGGCACAAGTGATAGAGTATCGCAAGCCGTTCTCGCTTGGCGATATTCTGGCCGCAAAGGCCAAAGCCACGCTGCAAATCGACCGCAAGATGCTCTATGAGCTTGCTGTTCCGCAGGTCCTGTATCTCTGGACGGGGTCGCGGTAAAAGCGCGGCGGATGATGGTGCCATTTCAATCGGGGGACAGAACCAAAAAACCGCGCAGCCCGATTGTGAGGCGGGCTGCGCGGACAAGGACCTGGAATTTGCAGCTCCTGTTCAGCCGTGCAAGCGATAATCTTTACGCGGTAACTCTTTTCTTATTGAACAGCCACAGTATTATCCCCAGTGCAATCAGGCCGACCAGGCCGTTGTCGCCGAGGGACTTGATTATGCCGATCATGTTGCCGACTATTCCGCTGAAGAACGGAACTGTGGTGCTGCCGAACAGGATTTCTACTGCAACACCGAGGGCAATCAACAGCAGCGCTATTTCAGTGATTTCAGCAAGCCACTTCTTAATTTCCACGAAAAACTGCATCTGCATCTCTCCTTAACTGAAAACCACAACGTTTATAGGAACATCCTAACTGTGGTTCTTTGTCGGCTTATTGTCCCTCACTCCTTTAATTTTTGTGGACCACCGGCGGTCCCCCATGCTTGTCCCATTGGCCTTGCCTCCGCAGGATTTTACTGCAGGCGGCCTGGAAACCAGTTTTTTAATGGGGCATTGGGGATTGAGAGGACATTCTGGCAGGATGGGTGTCAAATAAACCCTCTTTTTAGTTAAAATGGGGCATTTGTGCTTGACTACTGACGTTAATATGGGGTATAATTTTGGTATGGTCGGGAGCATTGTATTATTTGTTCTGCGGATGTGCCTTATCGCCACTATTTGGGCTGCAGTTTGGCTTTATGTCGAGCCGAAGACACAACCGGCACGGATACTTAGAGCCGCATTATTGGTTGTTAGCTTGCTGGTGACTTTGACCGTTATGAGAACCCTCGGTACCTAACAAGTTCAAGTTCGCTGGTCGATTTACATAGGTTCTCGATTCCTGTTTATGGATTTTTTATTCCGCCTTAGTGCCATTTCCGCGCATAAGCCGAGCAGCAGCGTTGTTGTCGGTTTGGGTATGTCGTGCTCGTTAAGGTAAGTGTCAAAAGAGATTGAGTAGTTATCGTAACTTTGTAACCACACAATCCTCTG
>CAYUIL010000135.1:0-6126 GCA_964444715.1 uncultured Pirellulales bacterium
CCGTATTCTTTTTCATAATCGCCTCCTATGCTAAAAGTCCCCTTTCAGCTCGTCTCGACGCAAGTGCTGCTGCGGAGGTGTAAGCAACAGAGGCGCCGAGCCGTAACCGAGCCGGCAGTATACAGGGCAGTGTTGCTCTGTAAAGCTTTTTGTGGATTATGCTCCGGGTTTGTCGTAGAATCAACTGTTCTGTAGCTTCCATAGGTCGGGATTTGGTGTTGGCTGTATGGGCAAAGTAACGTTCTGGATGTTGACAGCCGGTTTGGTGCTGGCGGGTTGTGGTGATAAGCCAAAGTTTACGCCGGAGCAGCTTGCCACGATGCCGCTTGCCAAACGGGACGGGCTCCCTGAGCCAAGCGGCGGCTTTGCGCTGGCGGTGGGCGACCAGACGGTAACGGCGGAGGACGTCATCGGGCCGGTCTTTGAAAAGCTGGCGCAGGTGGCGCAAAGGGGGGACTTTGAGAGATTCAAACAGCTTGCGGAGCCGGTCATTGAGCAGCAGCTTGTGGCGAGGATTTCGGATGCCCTGCTTTACAGCAAGGCGAGAAAAGACGCAGGCGAGCAGATTGACGCCGAGCTTGACAGGGTGACAACGGCGGAGGTCAGAAGATTTGTAATGGACTTCGGCGGAGATTATGCGAAAGCAGAGCAGGTGCTGAAACAGATGGGGATGGACTGGGGCAAGTTTGAGCAATATAAGAGACGCTGGATACTCAGCCAGAGTTACATTGCCCAGCAGATGCCGAAGGAGCAGCCGGTAACATATAGTGAGATGATAACGAGGTACAATGAAACGAAGGAGCGGTTGTACACGAAGCCCGGCGTCCTGCAGTTTCGTCTCATAGATATAGAACCGGCGAAGTTGCAGGATGTTGACCCCAACAAGCCCCGCGAGCAGCAGGCCAAGGAGCTTGCCGAGCAGCTTGTCGGACGTGTAAACCTGGGGGATAGTTTTGAGCAGTTGGCGAAGGATTATTCGTACGACCACAGGGCAGCGGCAGGGGGATTGTGGCGAAAGCTCGACCCGGCGTCGCTTGCGGCGCCCTACGACGTGTTGGCCGTGCGGGCGGAAACGATGAAGCCGGGCGAGGTCGCGGGGCCTATCGAGGCGGAAGGTCATATTTTTATAATGCAGCTTGTGGAGTATCAGCCGAAGGGGACCGAGCCGTTCGAGAAGGTTCAAAACCAGGTGAAGGCAAGGATGGCAGCCGGGCGATTGCGTCAGGCGATGGACAAGCTTAACACGGAGCTTCTGCAGCAGGCCTCGGCGGCGGACAGGGCCAAGTTCATCGATTTTTGCGTGCTTGAAATTTACGCGATGGCAAACAGGTAACGATGTTTGTCGGCGGTCTGGAACCATAAAATGGGTAAGCTCTTACACGGCATAGACCTGGTTGACTTTCCCCGCATAGAGGAAATGGTCGCCCGGCACGACAAACGGTTCTTAGATAAGGTCTTTACCGCTGCCGAGCAGGCATACGCCGAGGCGAACAAAAACGGCGTTGAGAAGTTAGCCGGCCGATTTGCCGCCAAGGAAGCGGTGCTAAAACTTGTAGGCACGGGCTGGCGGGGCAAAATTGCCTGGACGGATATTGAGGTGGTAAATACCGAGACGGGCCAGCCGGAGGTAAGATTATCCGGCGAGGTAAAGAAAATTGCCGACAAGCTCAGTATCACGCATATAAGCGTCAGCATCACACACACGGCGAATTTCGCCATTGCCTCCGCGGTGGCACTGGCCGGGTCAGATGAGAACAAATGATTTCGACTGCGTAGTAATCGGGGCGGGGCACGCCGGTATTGAGGCCGCGAATGCGGCTGCAAGAATCGGCGCAAAGACCGCACTGATTACCATCGACAAAATCAAAATCGCAGCGATGAGCTGCAACCCCGCAATCGGCGGCTTAGCTAAGGGTCAGATTGTCCGCGAGGTCGATGCGCTTGGCGGGCTTATGGGGCTGGCGACCGATGCGACAGGGATTCAATTCAGGATGCTCAATCGTTCAAAAGGGCCTGCGGTGCAGTCGCCCCGCGCGCAGGCAGACAAGCACAAATACCAGCAGTTTATGATTAACGCGCTTGAGCAGACGCCTAACCTGACTATCGTTGAGCAATTGGCCGTTGATATTGTTGTTGAGAATGGTCGCGTGGTCGGTGTGCGAGGCAAAGACGGCTGGGTGTGTAGCACGAAAACGGTTATCGTTGCTACGGGGACGTTCCTTCGTGGGCTTATGCACATCGGGTCGGAACAATTCGAGGGCGGAAGGCGAGGCGAGCCATCGGCTGAAGAGCTCTCGGCGTGCTTAGAACGTCTGGGATTAGTTGTCAAGCGATTGAAAACAGGAACGCCTGCCCGATTAGACGCCCAGACGATTGATTATGAAAAATTAGAAGTGCAACAGGGCGACAAAGAGCCGGTGCCATTTTCGTTTATGAATGACAAGATAGACCGGCCTCAGATACCCTGCTGGATTACCTATACCAATGAAAAGATACACAAACTGATTCTCGATAATCTCAATCGTGCGCCGCTTTACACGGGCCAGATAAAATCCACCGGGCCTCGATACTGCCCAAGTATTGAGACCAAGATTATGCGGTTTGCGGACAAGCCACGCCATCAGGTTTTTTTAGAGCCGGAGGAAGAGGAGCAAAGAGTAATTTACTGCAATGGCATAAGCACGTCGCTGCCGAAAGACGTTCAGGATGAAATGGTAAAAAATTTGCCTGGCTGTGAGAACGCAAAGATTTTGCACTACGGCTACGCAATTGAGTATGATTATTGCCCGCCGATTCAGTTGAAGAATAATCTTGAGACAAAGAGAATCGCTGGGCTTTTTATGGCGGGCCAAATCAACGGCACAAGCGGCTACGAGGAGGCAGCAGGGCAGGGGATAATGGCGGGGATAAACGTGGCAAGGTTATTGCAGGGGGCTGAGCCGATTGTCCTGGGCAGAGACCGGGCCTACATCGGCGTGATGATTGACGACTTGCTCACCAAAGGACTTGGCGTGGAGGGGGCGGGGATTGTCGATGAGCCATATCGGATGTTCACCTCGCGGGCGGAATACCGCCTTAGTTTGCGGTCGGACAATGCCGACAGGCGCCTGACGGCAATCGGCAAATCGGCCAGCCTGGTCGACAGCAGAAGATGGGAAAAATTTCAAAATAAATTAAGCGATATAGAACAGTTCAGGGACTACCTTACAAAAACCCGGCAGGATGGGATTAGCTTGTGGCAGCAGCTTCGCAGGCCGAATAATCCTTTTGCGCGGGTGCTCGCTGACCTGCCCGAAATAAAAAACGCCTGCTTCAGCACAGAAGTCATCGAGGCGGTCGTAACCGATGCGAGATATGAGGGCTACTTAACTAAACAGAATCGGCTGGCGGCACAATTAAATTCGCTGGATGATAAAAAGATTCCATCAGACCTGGACTACCGGACAATCGTGCATTTGCGGACGGAAGCAAAAGAGAAGTTGTCGCTGTTTCGGCCTCAGACACTGGGCCAGGCAGGCCGGATAAGCGGCATCACCCCTGCTGACATAACCGTCATCCTGGTACACCTAAAAAAATATTATGACAGGTAGAGTAATGACCTTTGATTATGAATTTGTCGCAAAATGTTTATAACCAGACCGTTGGCGTGACTGAGCCAAAGTTTAAGATTTGGCGAAATGCGGGGCTTCTGTTGACATATAAGTGCAACGCAAGCTGTGAGTTTTGTTACTACAACTGTTCGCCGAAGCAAGGCGGCTTGATGCCGGTGGAGATAGCGATAAATGCGTGGCGGTCGCTAAAAGAATTAGCGGGAGATAATGCCAGGGTTCATATAACTGGCGGTGAGCCGTTTTTGTATTGGGACCGATTAGTGGAGATTCTTCGGGAGGCGCAACAAAACAAACTAACTCCTGTTGATATGATTGAGACCAACGGCTTTTGGGCGGGCGACGAGGGCATTATTAAAGACCGGCTGAAAGCACTCGATGAATTAGAGATGCGTCGGCTCAAAATCAGTTGCGACCCGTTTCATCAGGAATATGTGGATACGAGGGCGGTCAGGCGACTGGCACAAACGGCAAAAGAATTGCTTGGCGAAGACCGTGTTTTAGTGCGATGGGAAAAATACCTCGAAACTCCATTGGAAATGAAAAAGGTTGATTCAGCCACGCGAGATAAACACTATGTTGAAACGCTGAAGGATTACCCTTGTCGATTTACGGGTCGGGCTGCGGGGCATATAGCTGAGCTTGTCGCCAAAAAAACGGTTGAGGAAATTGCTAAAGAAAATTGTGGTAACGCTTTTCTCAGTGCAAAGGGCGTGCATATCGACCCGTATGGCAATGTCCTCAGCGGAACCTGCAGCGGCATAATCGTCGGCAACGTCACTAAACAGCCACTGGATGAAATCTGGCAGAACTGGCATCCGACCAATGATGCAATAGTCAGCCGATTATTCAATGCAGGACCTGTCGGACTATTGGATGAGATGATGAAACTGGGTTACAAACCAGTCAAACGATACGCTGGGAAATGCCATCTTTGCACATCTATCCGTCAGTTCTTCTTCGACAAAGGGCTTTACAAATCCACAATCGGCCCAGCCGAATGCTATGAAAGCTCTTTGCAGATGTCGGCTATGTAGGCATCCAATCTGTCGGAAAGGGTTTTGCTCAGATTTTGGCCCGGATTTAGCATCTCCGGCTGGATTCCCAAAAAGACGATTTCGCCGGGACATTCGCCAAGTTGCTTAGAGAGGTTTATCACCTGCAGAATATCGGCCTCGTGGAGGGAATAGTGACTGAGCTGTTTAACACTTTGGACTTCGTCAGAGGCAAATCTTCTGATTGTGCCCGGCTCGGCGCCCATTTGGGCGCAGTCAATGATGACGGCCCTTTTCCGATTTGCAATCAAGTGCAACAGGGACATACCGGCTAAACCGGCATCGATAAAATCGGTGAGAGGGAATTTATCCTGTTGTTTGGACAATCGCCGGACCAAGTGAACGCCGATGCCCTCATCGGACAAGAGCATATTGCCAAGTCCTATGACGATAACATCTTTTTTGGGCGGGTGAACTGTCACCGGACAAACTTGACATCGAGGAAATGCGTTGAGCAGGAGATGCAGGGGTCGTAGGCGCGAACTAACATTTCGAGTTTCAGCCGAATCTGGTTTTCGCTTTCGTCTAAAATCTCAGGCAGCAGTTTCTCAAAGTCCTTCTGGATATTGGCGTGGTTCTGATTTGTCGGGATGCACATATCTGCTGCAACGCAGATGCCCTTTTTGTCGAATTCGTATTCGTGGAAGAGAATGCCGCGGGGCGCCTCGACGCAGCCGGCGCCTTTGCCGGCCTTAGGAGCGCTTGTTATTTTCTCGTCTTTGAGTCCTTTGGTAAGCAGCTCGTCTATCATCGCTATGCTCGTTTCGACAATATGGAAACACTCGACAAGCTGGGCCACGGTGTTCATATACGGATTGCAGCAGCCCTTTTGTAGCCCGAACGTTTTTGCGGCGTCTTTGGCCAGAGGGGACAATAGTTCGGCGTTGTTGTTGAACCGGGCCAGAGCGCCGACCGCATAAGCATCTCGGTGCCACTTCGCCCACTTGGCCGTTGACTGCTCAACGATATACTCGTTTGCTACCTCGTGCCACTTTTCAATGGGCACAACCGCTCCCTTGATGTCGGTCGAGGTGATGCCGCCGTGATAGAAAGTATATGTCGGCGGATTGGTCTGCTTGAGCGAGACGTATTCGGTGGGGCGTTCAAACTTTGGGATGTTGGCTGCGACGCTTAAGACCGCATCGGCAATTTTCTTCAGGTCGGGAATGGCGTCTTTGAGCGTTTGCTGCAACTGGCGCAATTGTTTTTCGGTTGGTATTCGCGTCAAGCCGCCGGGTATCAGCGTTACAGGGTGCGTTGTCCTGCCCGCCAGGAAATCCGACCATTCGTTTGCGATTCTGTGTGCCTTGACAATCGTCTTGACTACGTCTGCGGCCCTGGCGACCAACGGCAACTACATCTACTACGGCACCAACGAGGGATGGTGCGAGGCCTCCTCGCTGCTCGAGCCCGGCACGACGTGGGACCGTTTGACCCACGAGGCCAGCAAGGCCGCCCCGGCG
>CAYUIL010000136.1:0-6022 GCA_964444715.1 uncultured Pirellulales bacterium
TGCAGATACATCCCGCTTAGCCCCGACTCTTACCTTGCCTCACCCACTCCCTCGGGCATACAATCGGTGCGGGACGAAGTCGGTAGCCCTTTGGGCGAAGCAGGATGGCAAAAAATCTTCGTGGCTTAGGGGCTTAGTGGTAGCCCTTTATCTTTTGTCCATTCGGCCTATCTATCACCCCTCGCTCGGTGATTATTGCGGTGATGTTCTTCGCTGGCGTTACATCAAACGCGGGATTGTAAATTTTGACGCCAGCGGGGGCGGTTTGCTTACCACCGCAGAAGCGGACTTCGTCCGCTGACCTTTGCTCAATTGGGATTCTATTGCCTGACTTTGTTTTCAAATCGAAGGTGCTCGATGGGGCCGCAATATAAAATGGTATTCCGTGTGCCTTCGCAAGAACGCTTAAACTATATGTCCCGATTTTATTTGCGGCGTCGCCGTTAGCGGCGATTCTGTCCGCCCCGGTGATGACCATATCGATTTTGCCCTGGCTCATCAGCGCGCCTGCCATATCGTCGCAGATAACGGCAACGTCAATCCCCGCCTGCTTCAATTCCCACGCCGTTAATCGGCTGCCTTGTAATAATGGCCGGGTTTCGTCCACATATACCTTGAATCTTTTGCCCCGTTTTTTCGCCTCATAAAGAACTGATAAGGCCGTGCCCTGCCCGGCCGTGGCGAGGGCGCCGGCGTTACAGTGCGTTAAAATCGCAGAACCATTTTTAATAAACCTCGCGCCGTTTCGGCCAATCTTCCGGCACATCTCAACATCTTCACTGAAAATTGCCTTCGCCTCCGCCAAAACAGCTTTTCTCATTTGCGTCAGCTTCGCTGTAGGATTGCGTTTGACAAAACCCCCAGCGCATTTCTCTATTCTCTCAATCGCCCATCGCAGATTAACCGCTGTCGGTCGTGAACCCGCCAGATATTCGCAACCCCGTTTCAAAATTTCTAATGCTTTCTTCAGCGACATTTCCGAGGGCACTTTCTTTAACGCCAGAACCGCACCATAACCCCCCGCCACCCCAATCGCGGGAGCGCCGCGCACCGCGAGCGTCTTGATTGCATCATATAACTGTTTCGCATTGTTGCAGCGAATGGTCTTGTATTCGCCCGGCAGCCGTCTCTGGTCGATTATTTCGAGGCATCCCTCAATTCCGCCAACCCATTTTAGCGTTCTGACTACCATATCATTTGCCCTTAACTCTGGCCTTCGCATCTTCTTCCAGTTTTCTCCGCAGGTATTTGGCCGTATAACTGGTTTGGTTTTTGGTAATTTCTCCCGGCGCACCCGTCGCAACAACTGTGCCGCCCGCCTCGCCGCCTTCGGGGCCGAGGTCTATTATATAGTCCGCCATCTTGACTACGTCCAGATTATGCTCGATGACGACGACGGTATTGCCCATATCGCACAGTCGCTGAAGCACGTTCAATAGATTATGTATATCGGCGAAATGAAGCCCCGTCGTCGGCTCATCGAGGACGTAGAGCGTATGTCCCGTGGAGGCCTTGCCCAATTCCGCAGCAAGCTTCACCCGCTGCGCCTCCCCGCCCGACAGCGTCGTTGACGGCTGCCCGAGTTGCATGTACCCTAAGCCGACGTCATTGAGCATTTTCAACAGGCGGATAATGGTCGGGAAATTCGCAAAGAAATCGAGCGATTCCTCAATCCGCATATCCAGCACGTCGGCGATTGACTTACCCTTGTAAGTAACCTCCAGCGTCTGGGGATTATATCTTTTGCCCTTGCATTGCTGACAGGTTACATATACGTCGGGAAGGAAGTGCATCTCGATTTTCATTGTCCCCTGGCCTTTGCAGTATTCGCACCGCCCGCCCTTGGTATTGAAGCTGAACCTGCCCGCCTTATAGCCGCGAATCTTCGCCTCGCGGGTTCTGGCAAACAGCTTGCGAATCTCATCAAGGGCACCGGTGTAAGTCGCGGGGTTACTCCTCGGCGTCTTGCCTATCGGCGACTGGTCTATCTCGATGACCTTGTCAATCTGCGACGCCCCCAGAATGCTTTTGTGCCTACCGGGCCTCTCACGCGAGCCATACAGCCGACGCCGCAGCGCCCTCAGCAGCACCTGGTCAACCAGCGTGCTCTTGCCCGAACCCGATACACCTGTAATGCAAATGAAGACGCCTAAAGGGAACTTAACGTCGATATCTTTCAGATTGTGCTCGCCGGCCCCCCTGACCTCAATGCTTTTGCGAAGATTGTATTTGCGTCTCCTGACCGGCAGCGCAATTTTCTTCCTGCCGCCAAGATAATCGCCCGTCAGCGACTTTTTGCAGTTGATTACGTCCTGCAAAGCCCCCTCGACGACCACCTCCCCGCCTCGGGCGCCAGCGGCAGGGCCGATATCGATGATGTGGTCGGCGGCTTTCATAACGTCTTCGTCGTGCTCGACCACAATAACGGTATTGCCTATTCGCACAAGCCGCCGCAGTATGCCCAGCAATCGGTCGTTGTCCCGTTTGTGAAGCCCGATTGTCGGCTCATCGAGGACGTAGCAGACGCCAACAAGGCCGCTTCCCACCTGCGTCGCTAATCGAATCCGCTGCGCCTCGCCGCCCGCCAACGTCCCACTTCTCCTATCCAGCGTTAAATACCCCAACCCCACGTCAACCATAAAGCCGAGCCGCGCCTTTATTTCTTTCAGGACCTGCTCGGCAATTATTGTCTTTTCCTGGTCCAACTTCAGCTTATCGAAGAATTCCTGTGCCTTTTCGATGCTCAGCATCGACAACTGGCGTATGTTCTTATCGCCCACCGTTACCGCAATCGCTTCGGGTCGCAGCCGGGCCCCATCGCAGGCGGTGCAGGGCAGCTCCCCAAAATAACTGTGCAGGCGGGCCTTGACGTATTCGCTTTCGGTGGCCTTCCATCTCCGCATAAGATTCGGAATGACGCCTTCGAACCAAACCTCGTATTTGCGTTCGTCCTCCGCCGTCGTGCCATTCATCAAAATTCGCCTTATCTCCTCCGGCAACCGCTCGAATGGCATCGATTTATCCACGCCGAAATTCCTGCAGAAGCGGTTGACTAGGCGGTTATAGAAGATATTCATCCGCTTGCCGCCCTTGCGCCAGGCGTCAATCGCGCCGTTTTCCAGCGACTTCAATTTATCCGGCACAATCAAGTCCGGGTCAAATTCGAGTATGGTCCCCAGGCCGTCGCAGCTCTTGCACGCGCCATAAGGGCTGTTAAAGCTAAAGAGACGCGGCGAAAGCTCTTCCAAAGACGCCTCAGGGTGTTTCGGGCAGGCAAACTTCTCGCTGTATATGACCTCGCTCCACTCGTCTCGGCGAAGCTCGCCCCGCTTCGCGGGCGAAGCGGGCGCCGAGCCGGAGCCGGATTTGCCGTCACCCGCCCCGCCGGGTTCCTGAAACAGGACAGCAATCACGCCGTCGGCCAGCTTCAATGCCGTCTCGACCGAGTCGGCGAGGCGGACCCGCACCGATTCGTTTATAACCAGCCGGTCAACTACGGCTGCGATATGATGCTTTTTATTCTTGTCAAGGGCGGGGACATTTTTGATATCGTAAATTGTGCCGTCCACGCGGACGCGAACAAACCCTTCACGCTGAATGGCGCTGAAGATGTCCCTGTGCTCGCCCTTTTTGCCGCGAATCAGCGGTGCGCAAATCTGAATCTTCGTCCCCGCAGGGCGGGCGAGTATCCAATCGACAATCTGCGATGAATGCTGGCTTGAGATTTGCCTGCCGCACACCCAGCAGTGGGGCGTGCCCACCCTCGCGTAAAGCAGTCGAAGATAATCGTAAATCTCCGTCGTTGTCGCCACCGTCGAACGGGGATTGGCGGCTGCGCTACGCTGCTCAATCGCAATCGTCGGCGGTAAGCCCGTTATCTCGCCGACGGCGGGCTTTTGCATCTGCTCCAGGAACTGCCTTGCGTATGAGCTTAGCGACTCCACATATTTGCGTCTGCCTTCGGCGTAAATGGTATCGAAGGCGAGCGAGCTTTTGCCTGAGCCGCTTATGCCGGTGATGGCCACCAGCTTATCCCGCGGTATGCTCAGGTTGATATTCTTGAGGTTATGCTCCGCCGCACCGGTTATTTTGATTACCTTTTCCGCCTGCTTGTTCATTGATTACAGCCACAACTACTATTGCCGAAAATCCGTTGTTAATCCAAACTCACCATTGTAACAAACCCTGCCCGCAAAAGCAAACTCACGGATTTTTCGCCGATGTTTCTTGAAACCTGCGACGAATTTGTGGTATACTTACAGGGCGCGAAAATATCGAGAGCGAGGGTAATCGTTATGAGAAGGGTTGTTTGTAACCGGCTGATATGGGCGATAGTCACTTTTGCCATTGTTTTTGCGCCCAAAGCCGCCTCGGCTACAGGGGCGGGTAAAATCATCGGCTGGGGAAGAAATGACGCAGGCCAGTGCGATGTCCCTTCGCCGAATACCGGCTTTGTGGCCATTGCTGCCGGGCGTGACCACAGCATAGGCCTGAAAGGTATCGCAGGGGACATAAGCGGTAATAAAGAGGTCGATTTTTTCGACTACTCGATACTTGCCGAACGCTGGCTTGATACAAGCTGCGAATCGCCCGACGACTGCAATGGTGCGGACCTCGAACCTGACGGCGACGTCGATATGGCCGACCTGGAGGTTATCATTGACAACTGGCTGGCGGGAAAATAATAAAAACAATAAGGCCGCCCTTTTGGGACGTTTCACCCTGCCGTCCCAACTGCCAATTTGACAATATCAGGTGTAAAACCGATACCCATTTTTACAGCAAAGGATAAAGGGGAAACTTTGCCGGAGCGGCTTAAACCAGACACAAAAAAAGCCCCCGCGATTTAGGTCGGGGGCTTTTTCGCTTCGCAAGCAAGTTTTACTTTTTAGATTTTTCGAATGAGGATTCTTTGTTCAGCATACCTTTGAGGATAGTCCCCATAAGGGCATCGGTCATGCCTGAGCCGGGGCTGCCGACCATAACTTCGGGAGTGATTTTCACGCCTGTCTCGGATGCGACCTTCATAATCTCGATAAGCGCCGCGTTGTCCGCGCCGAGGACTTCGGAGATAAGCCGATATGCCTGGGCCTTTGCCTCGGCAACGAGCTTGACCTGCTCCGCTTCGGCCTGTGCGCCGATGATTCTCTTTTGTTTTTCCTGCTCGGCTAT
Organism: uncultured Pirellulales bacterium; assembly: GCA_964444715.1. Classification (GTDB taxonomy): domain Bacteria; phylum Planctomycetota; class Phycisphaerae; order Sedimentisphaerales; family Anaerobacaceae; genus Fen-1362. Next base: position 5,173 of record CAYUIL010000136.1, read on the forward strand.
CTTTACGTCATAGGTGGCTGTTGCCAGCCGTTTTTCCTCGTCGGCTTCCTGAGTGGTCCTCGACAGGGCCTTTTTCTTTTCCGCCGCCCGCTGCTGTTCTTCGAAGGTTTTTTGCTCCTGCAGAGCTATTTCACGGTCGGTTTGTGTTTTGAGAAGTGTACCGAGACTCGCTTCGTCACCGATGTCGCCGATACTCAGCTCGAGAAAAGCGGCGCCGTATTTTGCAAGAGCGTCCTTGAGCATTTGCGCGCTTTGCTGCTCCTGGTGTGAGCGGTTCTGGACGTAGTCAAGCGCCTTGACCTTTTCGGCATTGTTTCTGAATGTTGCCCTTACCCTCGGCGTAACGAGTTTGTCGAGGACCAGGTCATTATCGCCTATCATAGCAACCACCTGCGGGGCGTTCTGCGACTCGATGCGGTAGGTTATGCGAACATCCACGGGAAATGTGAAGCCATCGGAACTTCGAACCGTAATCGGCTTGAGCGGCTGGTCTCTCGTTCTCTCACCGGGCTCAACCTCCCTGGTGTAGCTCACCTTGATTTGCCTTATGTCAATCATGGTAATCTCATAGGCATTCGTGTTGAGATAGTATTGTCCCTCGGTGAGCGGTTTGTTCCAGATACCTCTTTGCCCGACTTCCACCAGACGATTTTCGGTTTCGACCACGTCTCCGACGTTGCTCTTGACCACCGCCACAAACCCCACCTCAACATTCACCACCGGCACCTGGCTTACGTCAAAAAGCTTCGTATTGATGCGATATGCGCCCGGCCTGAGGACAGTGAGCTGTGGGCCTTTGTATCCCTGTCCCTGGCTAAGGAAGTATTCGGCGCCAATCATCTTGTCGGGC
>CAYUIL010000137.1:0-2472 GCA_964444715.1 uncultured Pirellulales bacterium
ACTCGGCTGACTGCACGGGTGCCAAGCCCCACAACCAATCGAATCATACCGGCTTTGGGGTCAAGATTCGGGTTCCAAACGAAGGTATTGTAGGATAGCGCGACGCCCGCCAAATCCGGGAAAAAGAAGCTGTTGCGGTATGAGCCGGAGACCCGCTGGACGAGCAGCGCCATTTGTTCATCCTGCTGGTCGAGACCTCTTTGAAGCCGATATACAAGGGCGTCGTCGCCCATCGTGCTTGCATAAACCTGACGCACGGCATCTTCGAAATGGGCGAGTCGTTGTTCGGGGCTGCCCTGATTTGCGCAGAACAAGCTGGCGTATTTTCCCGCGAAGGCGTTGCCGAAGGCGTCTTCGAGCAAGCTGCTTGAGCGAACGATGATGGGCGACTGTCCGAAATACTCTATCATTTGCTGGAAATGCTCGCGGACCTGGTCGGGGAATCTGCCTTTGAGCAGCCGTTCTCTCAGTTCGGGTGCGACTTTGAAATACCCTTCTTTGGTCTTTTGCTCCATAAGCAGCTTCCAGCAGTTGTTTTCAACGATGTAGGTGTAGAAGACATCGGAGCCGACGTAGAAGGAATCGTGAGGTTCGAGGTGGCCCGACAGGCCCAGCGAGGAATCGGAAGAGACGATGCTGTTGGCCAAGAGCATACCTACGGCCTTGCCGCCGATGAAACCGGTCCCGATTAGACGGTCCTTGATGTTGAGCAGGTTATCGAGGGAAAAGTGTTTCTGCGCCAGCGAGAGAATCCTTTTCTCCCTGCCAATCATTACTCTGCACAAATGCTCGAGGGTTTGCCGTTTGTCTTGTTGTGAGGCATCGGCAAGCTCTGACAGTTCCCTTGCGCGGAGGAACAGGCGGTCCCAGTAATCGAGAGTTCTGGCGGCTGATTCGACGCCTTGTTCGGATATGCGGGAAAACAGTCGGCTGGCGTCGATACTGCTTGTGATGGGGGAGAAATGGTCGCCCTGCGCCAGATGCGGGAGAAACATCGTCGGCGAATAGCGTTTCCAAACTTTGAGCGGGTGGATGTAGAAGGAGCCCTCGAGGTTATACAGGTCGAGCAGCAGTTGCGTTGTTTCGCGGATTCGGGCGATGGTCTTGAATGAGTGGTTGTTTCTGAGGATGGCGAAATAGGTGAAAGTTTCAAGCTCAAAGAGGTATGGGCAGGTAATCATAAAGAAGTTGCCAATCATCAGGTCCGTGGCCCAGGCGCTGAGCAGGTCTGAGAGGCAATCGAAGACGTAGTAGGCGCCGATGCCCTGGTCGGAGATGATGCTGTGCACCTGGGTGGAGAATGATTCAAAGCCGGCGCTGGCGTCGAGGTTGAATATCTGAACACCCGGGGTTGGTGCAAGGATGGGTTTATGGCCGGCAAATCGCATATAGATTACTTTGCGGCTGTTTGCCAGGGCTGTTTTTACAAAAGGAGCGACGAAGGCGGCAAAATCGTCGATGCTGTCAACCTGCCAGACGACATTATCGCCTTTTCGGAGGTGGTTGAGGACGGCGTCGAGACCCGTTAGACCTGTGCTTGCCTGTTCAGCCATAGCTTGAACCTCTTTTTACTCAACTATCTTCTGCTCAACCCCCCGGCGTGCCTCCCGAAAGATTGTTCATCCCCGACGATTGCATTTTCTGATTCCAATTATTAGAATAAGTGAAACTTATGGTTGGTCTATGATGCCGGTATCCGGATACATAATACGTCTCGTTTGCGGGTCGAAGCAAGGGGTTTCGCGCAATATGATATATCAAGGTGGCTTATAATGCATATAGAAACGCTTAAGATGTTTTGCGATTTAGCGGACCTTCGCAGTTTTTCCAAGACCGCCGACAAGCAAATGGTTAGTCAATCGGCGGTTTCGCAGCAGGTTGCCCAATTGGAGATAGAGAACAAATGCCAGTTGCTCAATCGGCAGAAAAGGCCTCTCGAATTGACCGCTGCGGGAGAGATTTTTTACCGCGCTGCGAAGGACATTATCGACAGGTACGAGATGCTCAAGAGCGAGTTGAATTCACTAAAGGCCTCGGCCAAGGCAAGGGTGAACGTTGGGGCCATTTATAGTATCGGGATGCACACTCTGCCGGATTATCTTAAAAAGTTTATGGTCAAAAGGCCCAACGTTAACGTCCACGTAGAGTACTTTTCCGCGGATAAGATTTATGAACTGGTGCTGTCGGGCGAGCTGGATATCGGAATTGTCGCGGTGCCCAAGAGGGACAAACGCGTAGAGGTCTATGAGTTCGAGGATGAGCCGCTCGTTCTGGTCTGTGGTGCGAAGCATCCTTTGGCTGGACAATCGCAGATTGATATTCATAAGCTGCAGTTCGAGCGATTTATCGGCTTTGAGGACGGCACGCCGACTCGTCAATGGATTGATGCTATCTTTCAGCAATACAATATAGCCATTAGGCCGGTGATGGAATTTGACAATGTTGAAACTATAAAACGGGCGATAGAAATAA